>JAMNYN010000570.1 GCA_023622805.1 Pseudomonadota bacterium
CCTGCAACTGGCCCAGGGTCAGGGACTGGCCTTGCAGCGGCTCCAGCAGGGCCAGCAGTTCGTCGCTGGCGATGGCACTGTTGCCGTCGATGGCAAAGCGCTTGACGTCGATGGCGGGGCCGGTATCGGCGCTGGCAGGCGTGGCGTCGCCCGGCAGGGTCAAATCGATCGCCGCCGGGGCCGGCATCGTGGGGCGGCTTTGCTCCAGGCTCTCGAGCGCCTGGCCGGCGTCGGGCAGCACCTGGGCCTGGGCGTTGAAGGCCAGGGGCAGGCCGAGCAGGGCGGCGCTCAAGGCGCGCCACAAAGGGGTGTGAAGAAACGGTTGCATGAAAGTTCCAGAAAACGAATGAATGGGGTGGGACGCCTGCGGCATTCAGCGTGCGGGCAGGCGGATGGCGCTGCCGATCACGCCGTATGGCGCGTCCTCGCTCGCGGGTGCCACCGCCGGCTGCGGCGCGATGCGTTCGGTGGCCGTGGTCGCGGCCGACGCCGTGGCGCCGACATAGGCCGGGTTCCGCAGGAGGCGCTCCTGCTCCACGGGGGTCCGCGGGCTCGCCTCGGCATGGCGAACGCTGGCGGCGGGCGCCGGACTGGGCAGCGGTGCCATGTCGGCAAGACGAGGCGCCGTCTGCGAGACCACATGGTTGTCCGCGATTGCTTGCACCGGGCTGGCCGTCGATGGCGTGGCGATGGTTTCGGCGACAACGCTGGTGTGCGTGCTGTCCTTGTGCTGCTCTGTGTCCACAGGGTTGGCGTTGAGGGTCTTGTTGGTCGCTATGTCGGCAACGCTGCGCACCTCCCGGGGCTGGGCAGCGCCCTCACCATTGGCCAACTCGGTGAAATACGGGTAGAAAGTGGCTGGACTGCTGGGCTGATCCAGAAGTGGCTTTTCGCCCCCATCCGTGATCTGCTCGGTATTGGCTTTGTTCGCCTCCAGGCGGGCTTCAGCGCCCTCATCATTGGAATCCGCCCGATTGGTCAAGCCGCTGGCCGCAGTGAACGCGTTGGGCGCGGTGGTGGCATTGACGGTGACCTGGGCACTGTGCTCCACACCTTCTGGAGGGCGCTTTGCGTCCTCATTCATGTTCTGCTCGGTGAAATACTGGTTGTGGTTGACTTGACTGCTGGTCTGATTGCCTGCCGTGGCCACTGGGTCCTCACGGCGGACTTGGGACCGGGGTTCAGCGCCCTCATCACTGGAATCCGCCTGCTTGCTAAAGCCGCTGTCCAGTGTGGTGGTGCTCTGCTGGGAGGTCTCGACGGTGTCCAAAGGAATGTGCTGAGTGGACTCATTTTGCGTCGGCACGGTCGTGTTGGAGACGACCTGGAGCTGCGTGGGGGCCTTGGTCATGGCGAAGTTGTTCCCGCCGCCTTTGCTGGCATTCAGCGATTCAGAACGGCTTCCCTCACCGTGCTTGATGAACACATCGACAGAGCTGGGGGCCGGCGATTGCTGCAGGTGTTCCGTGGTGCGCGGGCTGTCCTGGACGTAGCGGTTGAAATTGCCGTTCAGATCCGTATAGGCGATTTGCGGCAGGCCTCGCGCTGTCGCAGAGGTGGGCGATTCGCCGCTTTTCCCCTGGTGCTCGATGACGCGTCTTGTGGCTTGCTCGCTATTGCCTACCAAGGCATGGGAGGCGGCGTACGTACTGCCAATGAATTGGCTTCCTTTGTTGTCCGATGCTTCCCGCTGGGTACCGCTGGCGGTGACGGTGTCCAGCGCGGCGCCATGGTGGGCACCGACCGCACCGCCGACATAGGAGGTGACCAGGCCGGATTGTGGTGGCGGAAGCAAGTACGACAGACCCATGGTTGGGGTCCGGGATCTGGCGTGGCCCACGACGTGGGCTTGTACGCCGACATGGCTGAGCGAGCCAGCCTCGTTGTGACCGACGGCTCCCCCGACGGCGGAGTAGGCGTCGTCGGGGGCCAGGCTTTGGGCAAAACCCCATACCTTGGCCTTCACCTGGACGTTGTCGATCTGGCCTTTCACAAAACGGCCGGCCACGCCGCCGGTCATGGCCACGATTGGGGCGCCGGACAAGTGGCCATGCGTCGCCTTGCCGGTTACCTTGGCCGTGGTGTAGACATTGTGGATGCTGCCGCCGTCGACCCGGCCCGCGATGGCGCCCACTTCGAGCAGCGTGATGTTCTGTTCTCTGCCTGTGCTGTCCACGATGGGCGTGGTTTTGTTCACAAAGGCACTGACTTCCCCGCCCTCGATGCCCAGATCGTGGACCTGGCCTTCGAGGACGCCAAAAAGTCCGACATGCGATGCGCTCGTGGTATGGATGCTCAGATCGGATATCTTGTGCCCCAATCCAGCCAGCTCGCCGGTGAACGGCTGCTCGGGCGTGGCGCCAATCGGCGTGAACTTCTGCTTCGCCCCGTACCAGTAGCGTGGCATGTCTTTGCCGTTCAGATCTGCACCCAGCGCGTATTTTCCATCCAGGCGTTGGTCGAGGGCCTGCAACTGCGCCATGTCGGTCACGATGGTGTAGTCGCTCCCATTGATGTGCAGGCGGTTGCTGTTCCCCTTGCCGGTGAAGTCGATGCGCCCGATAAAGCCGTCGTCGTTGTCCTTGGCCAGCTTCACGCCGCTGTTTGCCGCTGCGCCATGGTTCATGGCCAGAGCGGCCGTGCCGGTGGCCTTCAGCGCGGCATTCAGGTGGATGCTGTTGTGGGCGTCGAGCGTCAGCCGGTTCAGGCTCCAGTCCACGTCGGCATCGACATGGATATCGCCCTGTGTGCCATCGGCCAGGGTTTTCAGGACCAGGTTGCCGTGTCGCAGGTGGGTCTTCAGCGCCTGCGCAGGGATGCCGCTATGGTCGGTATCGCCCGCGCTGATGTGCGGGTTGTGGGTCTCTATCTGCCAGGTGCCATCGAGCCCATGGTTCGACCTGGCATGGACCCAGGTGTCGGGCAGGACGCGGTGACGCGCACCGCGGGTGTGGACCAGGCCGCCGTCGCCGGCGTTGTCTGCGCCCACGTCCAGCATGCCGCCGACCTCCACGGTTCCGCCGTCGGTGCCGCCGAGCAAAATGATCTTGCCCTGCCGGTTTTCCACCGTACGAGCCTGGATGGTGCCGTGGTTGTTGACCACGGTCTGCGCCAGGGCATCCGTCGCCAGGGCCGACATCAGCACGCGGCCGCCATCGGCCGTGATCAGCTCCCCGTTTTCTACCAGTGTATTGAGGGCTGAACGATTGACGTTGACATGCAACACCCCGTCGCCCGCGAAGTCCAGCGCGATCTGGTCGCCCGCGGCCAGGGCCACCGTTCCCATATGGGCCACAATCGTGCCCTGATTGCTGACGCGCCCGCCCAGTAGTGCCACGGCGCCGCCATCGGCGGCGGTGATCTTCCCCTGGTTGAGGATCCCTTTACCCTCCCTATACTGACCCGGGCCGTTGAACAGGTAGTTGCCCTCGAGGAATTGCTTGTTCGAGAGATTCAGCGTGGATGCAACCAGGCCGCCGACGTCGATCTGCGCGTCCGGGCCGAACAGTACGCCGTTGGGGTTGACCAGGAACACCTGGCCGTTGGCGCTGAGCTGGCCGAGGATGGCTGAGGGATCGGCGCCGACCACGCGATTCAGGGTCAGGGAAGCGGCGTTCGGCTGCTGGAAGTTGACCGTATGGCCCGCGCCGATGTTGAAGCTTTGCCAGTCCAGAATGGCCTTGGGCGTGGTCTGGGTGATGTTCATTTGCTGGCCCGCGGACTTGATCACCGCGTCGCCGTGCACCAGGTTCGCGCTTTGGGGCAGGGCCTGGGACCAGGCGGGCGCGGCCCAGGCCAGGGCGACGAGCGCGGCCAATGTGGCCAGGCTGGGCCGCAGGCGGCCCGAGGTCGCGCCGGCACGGCGCTGCGTGGTGGCGCGGCTGCGGCTGCGGCCGATTTCGCTGGTGACGCAAAAACGCCCCAGAGCGGCATTCCAGAGAACGCTGTAAATGTGATTCATGACAGACGATGGGAAGTGAAAATAAAAGGGGCGCGCGCGACCACGCCGATCGTGGTCGTACGCGAGTTTCCGGGGCTAAGCCCCATCCAGTGAGGGCTGGGATGTGTTCAGCGGATGAAGGGGCACCGTCCTAGGACCTGTCCCCTGTCACTCCATCCAGCGGTCACGGGTATCAGGACCGCCCATCCCGTGAAAATCACCAGAACTGGCCAACTGACGACTTGCTGAACGGGTCGGAGTTTTCCAATCCGACCAACCACTCGCAAAGTTCGTCCTGGTTCAGGTAGCAATAGGCCATAGCCAATGCCACGGCGCCTGCGGTCAGGTAGGTCGAGAGATTGTTGTTAGCGGGGGGCAAGGGCCTTTCATGCGACTGGTTCTGGCCTCCTTCGTGCTCACCCTCACCCTCACCCTCACCTAGGTACAGTTGCCAGAACAGGTTCTGGCCTTCACCTTCGCCTTCGTGCTGGCCCTCAGCGAAGTACAGCGGCTGGAACAGGTTCTGTTCTTCGCCTTCGCCGTCGTGCTCGCCCTCAGCGGGGTACAGCTGCTGGAACAGGTTCTGGTCTTCACCTTCGCCGTCGTGCTCGCCCTCAGCGGGGTACAGCTGCCGGAACAGGTTCTGGACTTCACCTTCGCCGTCGTGCTCGCCCTCACCGAGGTGCAGTTGCTGGAACAGGTACTGGCCTTCGCCTTCGTGCTGGCCCTCAGCGAAGAACAGCTGCTGGAACAGGTTCTGGTCTTCGCCTTCGCCGTCGTGCTCGCCCTCACCGGGGTACAGCTGCTGGAACAGGTTCTGGACTTCACCTTCGCCGTCGTGCTCGCCCTCAGCGGGGTACAGCTGCTGGAACAGGTTCTGGCCTTCACCTTCGCCTTCGTGCTGGCCCTCAGCGAAGTACAGCGGCTGGAACAGGTTCTGTTCTTCGCCTTCGCCTTCGTGCTGGCCCTCAGCGAAGAACAGCTGCTGGAACAGGTACTGGTCTTCGCCTTCGTGCTGGCCCTCAGCGAAGAACAGCTGCTGGAACAGGTACTGGTCTTCGCCTTCGTGCTGACCCTCAGCGAAGAACAGCTGCTGGAACAGGTTCTGTTCTTCGCCTTCGCCGTCGTGCTCGCCCGCAGCGAGGTGCAGCTGCTGGAACAGGTTCTGGTCTTCACCTTCGCCGTCGTGCTCGCCCTCACCGGGGTACAGCGGCTGGAACAGGTTCTGTTCTTCGCCTTCGCCTTCGTGCTGGCCCTCACCGAGATGCAGCGGCTGGAACAGGTTCTGGCCTTCACTCTGCTTCTGGTTCTGACCCTGGCCTTCGCCTGCGGGGGGCTGATGAATATGCTGCTCGCGTTCCGAATCAGACACCTTCTTAGTATTCAGTGTCGCTTCAGTTATATTAAGATGCTCAGTGATAACAGTCGGTTCTGTGGATGCGTTGAACAAGTTCTGGTCGCTAGTCGGCAGTGACGGCGCCGCAGGCAGTTCAGACTCGTTCTCCAACGGCCATTCCGAATCAGAATCCGACGGATCCTGCTCCGAAATGAACGACGAGTACAGATCCTCTTGTCGAGAAATAAAATCCGAGACCAGCTGCCTTTGCCGCGAAATGAACTCCGAGATCAGCTGCTCTGGCGGCGGTGCCCCCCCATCAGAAACCAAATCAGAATTCGGCGTTGCCTGTATCCCTGGCTGCAGTGTTGGCGCTGGCGTCGAGGGAAAACCCGACGGCCCCTGTTGCGGCTGTTCATCTCGCTGTGAAATGAACTGCGAGGTTATCTGCTGTTGCCGATTAATGAACCACGACATTCTTTCCTCTTGGTGCGCAAGGAACCACAGGTTTAGCGGATCTGCACGCTGATCGAACCACGAGATTCTCTGCTCTTGCGGCGAGATCGGCTGCTCTTGCAGCTTTGACACCCCATCAGAATTTAAATCAGGATCCAGCGTTCCCGTTGTCCTCGATGGCAATGGTGCCTCCCGATAAAAATGCGACGCCAGCCGTTGCCACCGATGCTCGTGCTGCGAAAGGAATGC
>JAMNYN010000311.1 GCA_023622805.1 Pseudomonadota bacterium
CTTCATACAAGAAGCCGCAGCAGGTCTTGTTCCTGCAGGAGATTCCCAAAACCGCCGTCGGCAAGCTCAACCGCAAGCAGCTGCGCGACCAGTACCGCCAGCCGCGCTGAGCCCGGTCGGCGCGCCCGGCATCACACGGCCGCCACCTGGGCCGGCCAGCTGCCGTTGGCGATCAGCTCCTGGACAATGGCGCGCAGCAGGTTGCAGATCGACGACTCGGCCATGCTGGGGTTGTCGGTGGAGCGGCGCGCCAGGTAGACCGGCCGGGATATTTCGGGGGCGTGGATCTGGGCCGCGGACACCGTGCCGCGCTTGATTTCCTGGAACACGGACGCATAGGACAGAATGCTGCAGCCCACGCCGGAGGCGACCAGGTCGATGATCTGGTGGATGGCATTGACCTGCGCCAAGGGCAGCAGCTGCAAGTGGTGGGCACTGGCCACGCTGTCCAGCAGAATGCGCAGCCCATGCTCGGGCGCGGGCAGGATCAGCGGGTGGCGCTGCAAGCTGGCAAAGGCTATTTTTGGCAAGGCCGCGTTCTTGCGCCGCGCGAACTGGCCTGGCGGGGCCACCAGCACCAGGGCCTCGGTCGCCAACTGCTCGTAAAGAATGCCCGCGCTGGCGTGCTTTTGAAACGTCAGGCCCACATCCACCTGGCCCTGCAGCAACATCTGCGGGATGTAGCCGGTACTGAGCTCGGCCACCTGCAGCTGCACGCCAGGCCAGTGGGCCAGCGTGCCGTTGACCAGGGGCACGGTCAGCAGCTTGGCCATGGACTGGGGCAGGCCTACATTCAGCGGCCCGCTGGGCGTGGCGTCCATGTGGCGCACTTCGTCCAGCGCCAGATCGAACTGCGCCAGCAAGGCCTGTGCATGCTTTTCCAGCCGCCGCCCGGCCGCCGTGGGCGTCACGCCTTGGGCGCTGCGTTCGAACAATTGCAACCCCAGCTCCGTCTCCAGCCCCTTGATGTGCATGCTCATCGCCGGCTGGGCGATGTACATGGTCTGCGCCGCCTTGGAGATGGAGCCGGCCGCGCAGACGGCCAGAAAACACTGCAGGTTTCGAATATCGATGGACATGGCGGATGAAAGCGAAAACAGAAGCGTTTCCAGCGCGGACCTGCGCCAGGGCATATATAGGATTGATACCTACCATCAATATTTGGTCTTTGACGGTTATAGCATTCCTGGACACATTGGAGGCCTGAAACACAGGAGACACCCCATGCAGTTCAACCGACGCTCGGTACTCAAAAGCACGGCCCTGGGCCTACTTGCCACGCATTCGCTGGCCCGCGCCAATGCGGACAAGACTTTGCGCATCGTCGTACCGTTTGCCGCCGGCGGCCCAGGCGACTTCTCGGCGCGGCTGGCGGCCATTTATCTGGCCAAGGAACTGGAGCAGACCGTCATCGTGGAGAACAAGCCGGGCGCGGGCGGCAACATCGGGGCGCAAATGGTCGCCGATGCGCCGCCCGATGGCAGCACCGTGCTGCTCAACACCGTGGGCATGCAGGCCATCAACCCGCTGATGTACCCCCATCTGCGCTTCAGCCCCACGCGTGACTTCCAGACGCTGGGCATTGTCTCCGTGGTGCCCAATGTGCTGGTCGTGCACCCCGGCAAGCTGGGCGTGGGCTCGCTGGCCGAGCTGGTGGAGCTGGCCAAGCAAAAGCCCGGCACGCTGACCTATGCCACGTTCGGCTCGGGCAGCTCGCCGCACATTTATGCAGCCCTGCTGCTCAAGAATGCCGGCATAGATGCCGTGGGCGTGCCCTACAAGGGCAGCGCGCCCGCCGCCACCGACGTGATGGCCGGCAATGTGGACTTTCTGTTCGACAGCATGACCACCTCGCTGGGACAGATCCAGGGCGGGCGCCTCAAGGGCCTGGCCATCACTTCCGCGGAGCGTGCTCCGCAGCTGCCCGCCATTCCCACCATGCAGGAATGCGGCTACCCGGCCGTCAATCTGCGCTTTTGGCTGTCGCTGCAAATCCATGCCAGGACGCCCGCGCCCGCGGTGCAAAAGCTGCGCCAGGCCTTGTACCGGAGCATCACCCACCCCGAGTACATCGCCGCCCTCAACGCCCGCGGTGCCCAGGGCATGGCCATCGCGCCTGACAAGGTGCATGCCTTTGTGCTCAAGGACACCGAGCACTGGGCCTTGCTGGGCAAGCAGATCGACATTCGCCCCGTCTGATGACCCAACCGTTGGCAATCGCCCCCCTATCTGATCGGAGCATGGAATGACGCCTTTGAAAGGCTTGAAAGTGGTCGACCTGAGCAAGGTGCTGGCCGGCCCCCTGTGCGGCCAATACCTGGGAAATCTCGGCGCGGAAGTGATCAAGGTCGAGCCTATGGGCCAGGGGGATGACACCCGCCAATGGCTGCCGCAGAAACAAGGACAGTCCGCGACCTTTCTGGCGGTGAACCACAACAAGCAAAGCCTGGCCGTGGACCTCAAGAGCCCGCAAGGCCGGGCCATCGTGCACCGCCTGGTGGCGGATGCCGACATCGTGCTGCAGGGCTTTGGCTCCGGCACGGCCGAGAAGCTGGGCGTGGATTACGCAACGCTGTCGGCCCTCAACCCGCGCCTGATCTATTGCGAGATCTCCGGCTACGGCCGCGACGGCCCCCTGGGCCAGGAGCCGGGCTACGACGTCATGCTGCAAGCCTTCAGCGGCATGGTCGCGGTGATGGGCGAGCCCGACGGCCCCATGGTCCGCGCCACCTTCTCGCCCGTGGACCTGGGTACCGGCATGATGGCTTTCGGCGGCGTGCTGGCCGCCGTGCTGGAGCGCGCCCAGACCGGGCGCGGCAGCCTGGTGGAAGTGTCGCTGCTGGACACGGCCATGGGCTTCATGGGCTATCTGGCGCAGAACTACTGGTGCAGCGGCAAGCTGCCGCAACGCATGGGCACGGGCCACCCCGCGATGGCACCCTACCAGGTGTTCGAGGCCAGCGACGGGCCGCTGATGATAGGCGTGGGCAACGACAGCCAGTGGCAGCGCTTTTGCCCCATCGCCAATCTGTCGCAGTTCCAGGACGATCCGCGCTTTGCAACCAACGGCGCCCGCGTGGCGCATTTCGCCGAAACCGTGGCGCTGGTGCAGCAGCAGATCGCCCAACAGCCCATACGCCACTGGCTGCAGGCCTTGCAGGCCGCGGGCGTGCCCTGCTCGCCCATACACACCCTGGACCAGGCCCTGGAGCACCCGCAACTGGCCCAGCGCCAGGTGGTCGGGGAAAGCCAGCACGCCACCCTGGGTGCCATGAAAAGCGTCAATCTGCCCATACGCTTCAACCAGGCCGCGCGCGAACAGGTCTGTGCCCCACCCCTGCTGGGCCAGCACACCCGCGACATCCTGCGCCAGGCGCACTACTCTCCCGACGAGATCGACGCCCTGCTGGCCGATCGCGTCGTCGCCACCCACGCATAAGGCCTGCCATGCACTCCACCTCTCCCGCACTCACTTATACGGTGCGCCAGTCCGTCGCCGAAATCCTGCTCAACTGCCCGCCGGTCAACGCCATCACCGAAGCCATGATGGACCAGCTACTGCAGCACCTGGCCGATGCGGCGCGCGACCCGGCCGTCAAGGCCGTGATCCTGGGCAGCGCCGTCCCCGGGCGGTTTTGCGCCGGCCTGCACTTGAGCGAAATGGGCAACGCCGATTTCGAGCACAAGCTGGCCCTGGTCGAAAAGCTCTACAGCGGCCTGTTCGAAGCCCAGACGCGGCTGGGCAAACCCTCCATCGCGGCGGTGAGCGGCACGGCGCGCGGCGGCGGCATGACCTTGGCGGTGTCCTGCGACATGCTGATCGCGTCCGACACCGCCAGCTTCGGCTACCCGGAAATCGATGTGGGCGTCACGCCGGCCATCCACTACACCCACTTGCCGCGCATCATCGGCAAGCACCGGGCTTTCGAGCTGCTGTTCACCGGCCGCAGCTTTTCCGCGGCCGAAGCGCTGCAGCTGGGCCTGATCAACCAGGTCGTACCCGAGGCCCAGGTACTGGAGCGCGCGCGCCATCGCACAGCAGTTCTGCCAAAAATCCCCGCTGGTCATGAAGCTGGGCCGCCAGGCCTTCCACAAGGCCATCGATGTCGAGTACCGCCGGGGCGTGGCGTCGGCCGTGGAGCACTTCGGCAATGTCGCGGCCACCGACGATGCGCGTGAAGGCATGGCCGCCTTCGTGGAAAAACGCCCGCCGGTCTGGCCTTCGGACCAGCGCTAGGCCAGCCCCTGCCCCCTTCCCCTCCATTCCCTTGCTCCGCATGACCGACACCGATCTCGATGGCTTTCGCCAACTGGTGCGCCAGTTCCTGTCCTCCGCCGTGCCGCCGGACATCCAGGCCGCGACGCGCTCGCATGCCCTGGTGACGCGCGAGCAGGCCAGCCGCTGGCAAAAAATCCTGCACCAGCAAGGCTGGGCCGCACCCTCCTGGCCTCGCCAATACGGCGGCACGGGCTGGTCGCTGCGCGAGCAGGCCGTGTTCAAGGAGGAGCTCGCGGCCAGCGATGCGCCCCATGCCGAAAACCTGGGCATAGACACCATAGGCCCGACCTTGATGCGCTTTGGCACGCCGGCGCAATGCCAGCGCTTTCTGCCGCGCATGCTCAGCTTCGACGACTACTGGGCCCAGGGCTACTCCGAACCCGACGCGGGCTCGGACCTGGCATCGCTCAAGACTTCGGCCCAGCTGCGCAACGGCGAATGGGTGCTCAACGGCAGCAAGATCTGGCAAAGCCTGGGCCATTGGGCCAACTGGGCGCTGGTGCTGGCGCGCACCAACGCCCAGGCCGCGCGCAAACAGGACGGCATCTCCGTCTTCCTCGTGGACTTGCAGGCGCCTGGCGTGACGGTGCGCCCCATACAGTACATCCACGGCGCGCCGTTTCATGTGCAGATCTTCTTTGACGAGATGCGCATTCCGGCCGATCAACTGGTGGGCGAAGTCGACCAGGGCTGGCATATTGCCAAGGGCTTGCTGGTCATAGAGCGGCTGTTCGTGGCCCGCGTGGCCGAATGCAAGGCCGGCCTGGCGGCCCTGGAAGCCGAGATGGAGCTGCGCCTGGGCCAGTCTCCCGGCAATGCCCAGCACCTGCTGCTGCGCAGCCGCCTGGCCGCACTGCGCGTGCGCGGCCAGGCCCTGGATGCCTGCTGGAACCCGGCCATTGCCCTGGCCGAAGCCGGCGGCAGTCCCGCGCTGCAAGCCTCGCTGCTCAAGCTTGACGGCATTGAGCTATTGCAGGACATCCACCTGCTGGACATGGACTTGCGCGGCCGGCAATCGCTGCGCCTTTCGCCCCAGGCCCTGCAAGGCCTGCCTGCCACGCATGCGGAGCAGGCCGACGGCAATGCCGCCCTGCATTTCTGGCGCTATCGCGGCAGCTCGCTGGCCGGCGGCTCGACCGAAGTGCAGCTGGGCATCGTGGCCAAGGCGGTTCTGGGCCAGCAGACGGCCTTGCACCAAGCGCCCGCGCCGCCGGTTTCCCCCGAATGCGCCATGCTGCTCGAGTCCCTGCGCAGCTGGCTGGACAGGCAGCACAGCTTCGATCTGCGGCAAAAACGCCTGCGGGCCGCGGGCGCCGACGCCGCCCGCGATGTGCTGGCCCCGCTGATCGACCTGGGCCTGCTGGCCATGAACCTGCCCGAGCGGCTCGACGGCCTGGAGCGCCCGCCGTCCGAGTCCGTGCGCACCATGGCCGCGCTGGGCGAGTCGCTGGTCAACGCGCCCGTGCTGTGGCAAAGCGTCTTGCCCATGCAATTGCTGCAGGCCCTGCCCGCCAGCGCCGCCAGCGACGCGCTTTTGCGGGGCCTGGGCGAAGGCAGCCTGCGCCTGGGCCTGCCGCTGGAAGAAGACGCGTCGTTTGCGGCCACGGCGCGCGGCGACGGCTGGACGCTGACCGGGCGCGCGGCGCTGGTCATGGGCGAGAGCCAGGGCGCGGGCCTGCTGCTCAGTGCCAGCGAAAG
>JAMNYN010000164.1 GCA_023622805.1 Pseudomonadota bacterium
GGCCAATTGTGAGTCGTTATCGCCTGATATAACGTACTCCTGGTAATCACGGGCAAATGGTATGAACAGTTGCCTGGTTAGGCTATGGAGTTCTCCTGTCAGATTTCTCCCGACCGTAAAGTAGGTATGAGCAAAGTTGAGGGGCAAACGCGGATCCTGTGCCATTTTTTGGATCAGCAACCATTTCAGCCCGAGAGCTTCACCCGGATCCACTGGCCAAGCAAGCCGTGCTGAACCGTGCATTCCACTTCTTGAACCTGAGCTATCCTCAAGAAATCGGTCTACATCTAGGCCTTCTACCAGTGACTGGTTCAACGATTCCAACGTTGGATCCGCAACAAGTCGAGAAAAATTCAAAAAGGGTTGCTCAAAGGTTTGAGAAGTGGATGCCTGCATATCCAGCAGAGCATTACTTATTCTTCTGAAAAGTAATTGTTTATTCATCTTCACTGTCTCCTTTCAGCCGAGCTTCCGCAGCTTTATCGATCACTACTGTCCGAAAAGAGTCTTTCATCTGACGCCCCAGTGACTCGACTATAGAGTTTCCTGCATATTTACTAAGACGTTCATCGACCAAGCGTTCAGATTTTACGATCGCGGCTTCAATACTCTCAGGATCCTCCGGATTGAAGGTTAAGGTACCAAGCTCGCCGTCTACGGATTTGAGTGCTGCTTGAGCTTCTGAAAGTGTTTTCTGCAAAGAATCTAGACCTTTAACAGGAGACATAGGATGGACCTCATATCGTCGGAAGAAAGTGAACACTGTGCATTTCAACGTCGGGAAAAACATTACATAGAAACAGATTTCCCTTGAGGGCAAGTGTATAGGAGGAGGTCTTGCTTCCCCCTTACTTTTTTGAGGTCACGCATGAAGCAAACAATTCACTGGACGGCTGAACATCTCGACAAGCTGCGCCAGCATTATCCAACCACCCGCACCGCTGATCTGGCGGAGGACTTGCAGATTCCACTCGCCAAGGTGTACAGCAAGGCCATGGCCTTGGGTTTGCGCAAGAACGACACCTTCCTGGCGACGTCTGCCAGCGGCCGCATTCATCGCGGCGGCCAGCTGGGTGTGCAAACCCAATTCCAATCTGAGCAGACGCCTTGGAACGCCGGCCTCAAGGGCTGGGACGCCGGCGGTCGAAGCAGCGAAACCAGATTCAAGCCCGGGGCCAAGCCGGCCACCACCATGCCAGTGGGCAGCTACCGAATCAACAAGGACGGCCACCTGCAGCGAAAAATTGGCGAAGCATCAGGCGCGAATCACAAGCGCTGGCGCAACGTGGCCGAGCTGCAGTGGATCGAGGCCAACGGCCCATTGCCGGCGGGCCACATCGTCATCTTCCGGCCGGGCATGCGCACGGCGGTCCTGGAGGAAATCACCTTGGACCGAATCGAGTGCATCAGCCGGGCCGAGAACGCGCGCCGCAACCACCCTGCCAACAAATCGCCCGAGCTTGCCCGCCTGGTGCAGCTCAAGGGCGCCATCACCCGACAAGTCAACCGCATTGCCCGCGAGGCAGAAGAAAGAGCAGCAACATGAGCCAACCACACATTTCTGAGCTTCGTGAACACCTGATGGCCACCCTGGCCGGCCTGCGCGATCGCGAGAACCCCATGGAACCCGACCGCGCGCGCGCCGTGGCGCAAGTCGCCGGCGTGCTGGTGGATACAGCCCGGGTCGAAGTCGACTACATCAAGGCAACGGGCCAGGATCACAGCGGCTTTCTCGAGGCTCTGCCCAACGCCAACACCACGACCGTGACGGCAGGCCTGCCCAATGGCATCAGCAGCATCACGCAGCACCGCCTGGCCGGCTGACTCGCCCCCAGCAACCGCCCCCACACAGCCCGCCTTGAGCGGGCTTCTTCATTTCTGAGGACGCCAAAGCAATGCCTACTTCCACACGCCGCCACTATCGTTTCTGGCAGGACCGCAAAGCCGAGCTGCAGCAAGACGCAATGGTCATGACCAACGCGCAGTTGGAGGAAAAATACCAAGTCGTCACCGGCCGCATCAGCGACTTACTCTGGCGACTGGGGATCAAACGGAAACCCGCAGCCATCAGCTGGTCTAC
The DNA here is from genome assembly GCA_023622805.1 of Pseudomonadota bacterium. Taxonomy (GTDB): domain Bacteria; phylum Pseudomonadota; class Gammaproteobacteria; order Burkholderiales; family Burkholderiaceae_C; genus Comamonas; species Comamonas bellezanensis. The sequence goes on from JAMNYN010000164.1 coordinate 2,081, forward strand.
TCGCCTCGATGAACTGAAGACATTGGCGGCCAGCAAGTGCCCCCGAGATCTGGCCATTCACTTCGGCACGACCCTGGACAACATTCATGCCGCGCTCGGCCGGTACAAGATCAAGGCTGTGCAAGCCGTCCAGAAATCCAAGCTGGAGGTCATCATCGTGGAGCTGCTGCGCGTGACCCCCACCATCACCGAAGTAGAGCTGGTGGAGAAAAGCGGTGCTTCGCCCCGAACTGTGCGCCGGCATCTGGCACGCATGAACCTGCTGCAACCCACCGAATCCGTGTGGGGCGATAAGCGCAAAGCCGAAATTATGCAGATGCTCAATTCCGGGATGCGCGCGGCGCCAATCGCGGAGCACTACGGCGTTTCCTTGCTGTACCTGCGAAAGCGCATGTACTTGCTTGGCATCAAGTCACAGGCCGCTTCCGCCGTGGCCAGACGGACACCGAGACAGGCCGCGCCACAGCCGGAGATTGTGCGGCGATCCGTCCCCAAGCCCGCGGCCCCGAAGCTCCCCGTGGAAATCATCGTGCCCGCTGACGTGAAGGTCACGATTGCCGCCTTCAACCCACTCCCAGGCATGCGTATCTGCAACGGCACGCAAACCCAGAACTACAGCCCGACATTGCATGGCGGGGTCATGCGTTCGATGCGCTGAGAGCTCACCCAGGAAGAAGAATGAACCAGCGCCCCCTCTCCCGACCCCAGCGCGCAATGCTGGCCAACGCCATCGAGGGCCGCCCTCTGGCCCACGGCCTGCCTCGCACGCACGAAACCGGCCCACTCAGCACCACCCAGGCCCTGCACCGCAAGGGAATGCTGGCCGGCATCAATCACCTGCCCACGGCCGCAGGCCGCGCGGCTCTCACAACCCCTGCTGCTCCAGCAGCTCCAGCAGCGCCAGCAACCACGGACCCAGCAGCATGAACCTCACCGACACTGAATTTCTCCAGGACGTGGCCAGCCACAAGATGACCGTGGTGCGCGAAGACGGCCTGTACCGGCATATCAGCTTTGGCAGGCCGGGATCGAGCACCTACCGTTTCGACCTGCTGACCTGGCCGGGGCACCTTTGCTACACAGGTGACATGGGCACGTTCGTGTTCCAGCGCCTGGACGACATGCTCCAGTTCTTTCGCACCGACCGCCGCGAGGACGGATCGCTACGCATCAACCTGAAGTATTGGGCCGAAAAGTGCGAAGCCGAGTGTTCGCGCGGCCAAGGCATTCGCGAGTTTGACCCTGAAGCCTTCAAGCGCGAAATCACTGAGCAGCGGCGCAGCATTCTGGTGGGTTACGGCCGCGAAATGACGCTGGACCAACGCACAGAGCTGTGGGACGAACTGGAGCTCGTGAGGTGCGCCGCCGATGAAGGCGAGGCCCGCACCATGACGGCGGTACAAGACTGGTCGCTCACCTATTTGACGCCCCACCGTCACGAGGTCGAGTACACGCTCTATCTCAACACCAGCGACTTCCCCAGTTGTAAGCGCTACACGCATAGCTTCCTCTGGTGCTGCTACGCCCTGGCTTGGGGCATCGAGGCCTACGACAACGCAAAGGCCGCACAGGAAAACGAATCGACTGCGGAGGAAGCCGCATGACCACGCCCCTGAGCCTGGCTGACAAAGCCGTGGATGCCATCGCCGCGGTACGCGTCATGGGCGAAGGCCTTGGGATGGAACATCCAGAGCGCCACGCCGTGCGTGACCTCAAGCGCGCGGCCGAAGCCATCCTGGAGACCGCTCTGCATCAAGCGCGCGGCCTCGCCTATACGGCCGAAGGCCTGAGCACCGACATGCGCAAGCAAGAGGCAGAGCGCGCCGCAGCGAAAGCAGGCACCCCATGACCCAGCCCGCAATCAACGCCTTCACAGCGCCCAGCACCATCCGGTGGGCGCGCCATGAGCAGGCCCAGGTCACCCGCAACACCGGCCAAGTCTCCAAAAGCATCTGCATTCACCCTCCGGTCGGCACCCTGGCCGAGCGCGAAGCCCGGGGCGCCCTGTTTGAGTCTCAGCGGGGTGTCGTCGACAAATTCAAGCGGGCGCTCCACAAGCGCTGACCACCCTCTCACATCACCACCAGCCCTCCCTGCGAGGGCTGTTTCGTTTCCGGGCCCTGGCACGCAAGCAGCGCCAGCCAAATTATCCGTATCAAATAAATGAGGATAAAACGATGACCAACACGACACAACCAGCCGCCCTGCCCCGCAAATACTGGGCGCGCCTCTGTGCATTGCCAAAGTTCAGCTTTCTCCTGAACGCCACGGGCGGCGTGGAACGCATGAATGACGGATGCGGCAACTGGGTCGAGATCTCCGAAGTCCAGCAGATCGTTGACGATGCTGAAAACCACATCGCCGAACTGGAGGCCCAGGCAGCAGCGAAGTGCCTGCACCAGATCGCGGAGCCGGCGAGCGTTGATGCCCTGGCGCGCATCCTGTTCGACGCCTGGACCAAGTCAGAGCCGGGCCACAGCGTCACCCAGAACCCGACCAGCTACTTGTCCACGTTCGCGGACATGGCCCGCGCAGCCCTGCAAGCCGCCCCACCAGCGCAGGCGGTCGTGGCAGTGCCTGATGGCAAGTATCCGCCACTGCCAGAGCCCACCGCTTTCCTATTTTGCAAGGGCAGCGAGGTTACGGCCAGGGCGTGGAATGCAGATCAGATGCGCGCCTATGTAGATGCCGCTCGCGTCGCGCTTGCCGCCGCCCCGGCACAGGCCGCGCCAGAGAGTCACACCCAGGCACTCGAAGCCATCGCCACCTGGCCGGTGACAGACATGCTCATGAACATGGATGCAGCGAACATGCGAGGGATAGCGCAGCGCGCGCTCGCCGCCCCGGCGCAGGAAGCCTCAATGATCGTCACGGTCAAGGAGGGCTCTCTCAAGTTCAACTGGGCCGGAGGTGCCATGCAGTCGGGAGAGCACACGCCGGATGACGCCGCCCCGGCGCAGGAGCATGCAACCCAGCTTGCGGGCCAGGCGCAGGACTGGGACAAGACGCGCAACTCATTGACCATGCTGCTGATGGGTTGGGTCAGCAAGCCGAACAAAAGCATCGAGTCTGCCAAGGTGGTGCTGGATGCCGTGACGGAGCCGGGAATGCCTCTGGCATACCTTCGCGCCGCCGCGCCCGCCCAGGCGCAGGAGGATGCGCCGATCGTGTGGCCCAAGTCGCGCGACGTCGGCCGCATTGGCGACATGAGCATGTCTGCCTCGCTGCGCGTGGGCCTGGACGGTGACAACGACACCTACGTGAGCGTGTGGGACGAGAGCGGAAGTGGATCCATCGAGTTCTGCACCCCGGGCGCAGGCGGCGGAAAGTCCGGCCGCACACGCGCTGCTCTGCTTGCCCTGATGGTGGCCATGGAAGCCGACAACGCCGAAGACCCGCGCCGCGATTGGTGGGCAGTCCGCGCTGCGCAAGGAGGCCGTGATGAGCAATGACCACCACCGCGTAAGCCCCGAAGGGCGCGCACTGGGCACCCAGTTGGTTCGCTTGGTAGAGCCAGTTATCCAACACCTCGCCAAACTCGGAGAGCCGGACGAGCGATGCAAGTCGTGCGCCTTCCGCCCAGGCACTGTGCCAAACGGGTGCCTGCAAACCATGGCGGATGCAGTCAAGGCCATGCTTGAGCAAAAGCCATTCCTGTGCCACGTCGATCACTACGCGGATGGTCGCCACAAGCTGTGCTCAGGCTGGCTGGCTTCGCAGTGGGGCGCCGCAGACAAGCAGCCAGTGGCTTGCTCATGGGACTTTTCACCTCCTGATGAGGTTTTGGCAGAAGACGCACAGCGCGCGACAGCGCAGAAAGGCGGCACGTCATGAGCTGCGGATACACAGGCTACGACTTCGGGGCTCACTACCCCGATTCCATCTGCATCGACGG
>JAMNYN010000404.1 GCA_023622805.1 Pseudomonadota bacterium
CAGCCGCACATTGCCCGCGGGCGGGGCGTCGGTAGTGTGGCGCAGGGATTCGAGCTCGGCCAGGCTGCGGTCGACCACGGCCGCGAGCTGCAGCGCGAATGGCGTGGGCCGCGCATTGCGCGCCGAGCGGTCGAACAGCGGCTGGCCGAAGTACTGCTCCAGCTGTTTCATCTGCAGGCTCACGGCGCTGGGTGTCAGGTTCACCTGCTCGGCGGCCTGGGCAAAGCTGCCCTGCCGCACGACCGCGGACAAGGTGGTAAGCAACTGCATTTTCATGAGTTTTTCTCGTGTTTCGAACGACGAATGATCAAGCAACAACGCGGGATTGTCTTCTAGCATGCGGGCTTGTTCAACCGATTTCGCCAGGCTATGACCTCCACTTTCCGTCTCGAAGACTTCGCCGCGCCGAACTCGGCATCCCCCACCAGCGCCGGCGCCCCCGCACTGCCGCGCCGTCTGCGCAAGATGCTGTCGCTGGACGATTTCGAGGACGCGGCCCGCGATTTCCTGCCCGGGCCGATCTTTGCCTATGTGTCCGGCGGCTGCGAGACCAACCGCTCGCTGCAGGGTAACCGCAGCGCCTTCGCCGACTACGGCTGGCAGACACGCATCCTGAAGAACACGTCGGCGCGCACCCTGGCGACGAGGCTGCTGGGCGAGGACTGGGCCGCGCCGTTCGGCATCGCGCCCATGGGCATCAGCGCGCTGTCGGCCTACCGCGGCGATCTGGTCCAGGCCCAGGCCGCGGGTGCGGCCAACATCCCCATGATCCTGAGCGGCACCTCGCTGATCCCCATGGAAGAGGTGGTCCGCGCCAACCCCAGGGCCTGGTTCCAGGCCTATGTGCCGGGCGAGCCCGAGCGCATCGCGCTGCTGCTGGACCGCGTCGAGCGCGCGGGCTTCGGCACGCTGGTGGTGACCGCCGACACGCCGGTCTCGGGCAACCGCGAGAACAATCTGCGCGCGGGCTTTTCCACGCCGCTGCGCCCCAGCCTGCGCCTGGCCTGGGAAGGCGTCACCCACCCGGGCTGGCTCTGGGGCACGGCGCTGCGCACGCTGGTGCAACACGGCATGCCGCACTTCGAGAACTCCCAGGCGCAGCGCGGCGCGCCCATTCTGTCGTCCACCGTGACGCGCGATTTCGGTGCGCGCGACCACCTGAACTGGGAGCACTTTGATCTGATACGCCGGCGCTGGAAAGGCAAGCTGGTGCTCAAGGGCATCTTGCACCGCGACGACGCGGTCCAGGCCCGCGAGCATGGTGCCGACGGCATCATTTTGTCGAACCACGGCGGGCGCCAACTCGACGGCGCGGTGTCGCCGCTGCAGGTGCTGCCGGGCGTGGTGCAGGCGCTGGGGAGCGACTACCCGGTGATGATGGACAGCGGCTTTCGCCGCGGCAACGACGTGCTGCTGGCGCTCGCTCTGGGCGCGAAGTTCGTCTTTGTCGGCCGGCCCTTCAACTACGCGGGCGCCGTGGCGGGCGAGGCTGGCGTACGCCATGCGATCGGCATCCTGGCCTCGGAAATCATGCGCAATATGGCGCTGATCGGCGTGACCAGCCCCGCGGATCTGGGCCGCGAGCACCTGTTCTCCAAGCGTTCGTAGCCACAATGCAAAACACGCCGGCATCCATGGGATACCGGCGTGCGCGGCGTCATGCCGAGCGCATCATTCCAGCTTGATATTCGCCTCGCGAATCAGATTGCCCCATTTGGTATGTTCGGCCTTGATGAAGGCCGCGAACTGCTGGGGCGTGCCGGTCACGGGAATGCTGCCTTCGAAGGCCAGCTTGTCCTGCACATCCTTGCGTGCCAGCATCACGCCGACTTCCTTGTTGAGGCGCGCCACGGCCTCGGCGGGCATGCCGGCCGGGCCGACCAGGCCCAGCCAGGTCGTGGCATCGAAGCCGGGGTAGCCCTGTTCGGCCACCGTAGGCACCTGGCCTATCACCGGCAGGCGCTGGGCAGAACTCACGGCCAGCGCGCGCACGCGGCCGCTGTTCATCTGCGACATCACCGACACGCTGTTGCCGAAGTAGAGCTGGACCTGGCCGCCGAGCAACTCGTTCATCGCCGGACCCGCGCCCTTGTAGGGCACCTGCAGCACTTCGATGCCCGCGCGACGCGCGAGCATTTCGCCGGCCAGATGGCCTACCGTTCCATTGCCCGCCTGGGCGATGCTGTATCCACCGGGCTTGGCCTTGGCGGCCTTGATGAAATCGGCGAGCGTGCGAAACGGCGAATCGGCGCGCACCACAAGCACCACGGGCTGGACCGCGATCTCCACGATGGGCGTGAAATCCTTCAAGGGATCGAAAGGCATCTTGGCGTAGAGCGCCGGATTGATGGACAGATTGGAGGCCTGGCCCATGCCTATGGTGTAGCCGTCGGGCTGGGCCTTGGCCACCGCATCCAGGCCGATGTTGCCGGCCGCGCCCGGGCGGTTCTCGACGACCACGGTCCATTGGTTGAGCACCGTGAACTTCTCGGCGATCAGGCGTGAAGTCGCATCGGTGCCGCCGCCCGGAGGGAAGGGCACGATCAGCTTGATGGGCTTGGCGGGCCAGCTGCCTTGTGCCCAGGCGCCGGTTGCGGCGCCCGTCAAGGCCAATGCGCCGGTGTGAAGAAAAGTACGTCGTTGCATGGTTGTCTCCTTTTGTTGTTTCTTGTTCGTGTGCGCTGGCTGCTCTAGATCGGCAGGCCTTTTTCGCGCAGCACGGCGTCGAAGCGCTCGGGGTCGGCCGTGCCTGTGCGGTTGGTCTCGCGGATCTTGGCTTCCTTGGCCAGGTGGGCACGGGTCCTGGCGAGCACGCTGGCGGCCTCCGCGGCCGGCACGGCGATCACGCCGTCGGCGTCGCCGACGATCAGATCTCCCGGCATCACCACCATGCCCGCGCAGGAGACAGGCACATTGACTTCGCCAGGGCCGTCCTTGCTCGGGCCGCGGTGGGTATGGCCCCTGGCGAAGATGGGCATGCCGTCCTCGGCCCATTCGCACAGATCGCGCACCGCGCCGTCGATGACCAGACCGCCCAGCTGCTTGGCGATGCAGGTGGTGCGCATCAGGCCGCCGACCAGTGCCTGGGACACATCGCCGCCGCCGTCGATGACCAGCACATCGCCGGGCGCCACCATCATCAGCGCCTTGTGGATCATCAGGTTGTCGCCCGGACGCACGCGCACCGTGACGGCCGGGCCGCACAGCACGGTATCGAGCCGCTGGTGGTACTGGCGCAGGCCTACGGTGCCGACGTTGCGGCTCATGGAATCGCCGATGGCCGCGACCGGCATCTCGCGAAAGGCCGCCACGGTCTCGGCGTCGGGGCCGGCGGCACGGGGGTGGATGCGGTAGCCAGCGGGCCAGGATGTGTTGTCGCTCATGAAGGACTCTTGTCGTGGGAGGAGAAAACCTGCGGGTTCACGCAGGCGGAGAGATCGGGGGCCTGGCCCGTGAGAAAGCCCAGCACGTTGTGGGCGGCGCCCGTGGCCATGCCTTCGAGTGCGGCGGCGGTCGAGCCACCCACATGGGGCGTGAGCACGACGTTGGGCAGGGCGGCGAGCGGGCTGTCGGCCGGCAAGGGCTCGACGGCCATGGTGTCCAGCCCCGCGGCGAACAGCGCGCCCGAGCGCAGCGCTGCGATCAAGGCGGGCTCGTCGACGACTTCGCCGCGCGCGGTGTTGATCAGCATGGCGCCGCGCGGCAGCAGCGCGAGGCGGCCGGCGTCGATGAGATTGCGCGTGTGCGGGTTCAGCGGAATGTGCAGGCTCAGCACGTCGGCGCGCGGCAGCAGTGCTTCGAGCGCGTCGTGCAGAACGACGCCTGCTACAGGGGAGGGGCCGCGCAGGCCGGGATCGAAGGCTTCGACTTCCATGCCCAGCGCCAGGGCCACTTTCGCCACGCGCTGGCCGATCTGGCCGAAGCCGACCAGGCCCAGGCGCCGGCCGGCCAGCTGCACGCCGTCCTGGGCACGCGTCCAGCGACCGGCCCGGAGTTCGCCGTCGAGCAGCGCGATCTTGCGCGCCGCGGCCAGCATCAGGCCCAGCGTCAGTTCCGCGACCGACTGCGCGTTGGCGCCGGCCGTCACATACACCGGGATGGATCGTGCCGTGGCGGCGGCGACGTCGATGTTGGGCACGCCCACGCCGTGTTTGGAAATGACTTTCAGCGTGGGGCAGGAGTGGATCGCGGCGGCGGACAGCTCGACCGTGCGCGAGATCACGGCGTCTATGGGTTCGCTGGCCAGGGTCTGCTCCACTTCGGCCGTGCTGCTGCCGTCGCGCATGAGGATGGTGCGGCAGCCGGCCGCTTCCAGGATGCGCAAGCCCGCCGGGGCCAGTTGGGGCGCGGTGACAAAAATCGTGAATGCCATGGGGGTCTCGTTCTTGAATGTCAGGCAGGTCCTGATGCAGAGGCATTCTGCGCAGCCGAATTCATTCGGTCTATTCGATAATGTTCATCGAATCATTTCTTTTGGTAATGGAATAAGGCCTCCCATGGACTTGCATCTGCGCGACTTGCGCTACTTCGAGACGGCGGCCGAGTTGGGCCACTTCGGCCAGGCGGCGGAGCAGCTCGCGCGCAGCCAGCCGGCGCTCAGCAAATGCATACAGCGGCTGGAAGAGGCGTTCGGCAGTCCGCTGTTCGAGCGCGATGGCCGGGGCGTGCGGCTCACGCCCGTGGGGGAGATGCTGCTGGGGCGGGCGCGCATGCTGCGCAACACGGCCCAAGAGGTGGTGCGACAGGTGCAGGAGTTCGCGGAGGGCCACGCAGGCCATGTGCGCATAGGCAGCGGCCCGGTGGCGGCCGATCACCTTTTGCCCGAGGTCTGCAGCCTGGCGCTGGACGGCGGCTACAAGACCACGATCAGCATCGTCGTGGGCCCCAGCTGGGAGCTGCGCGAACAGCTGCGGGAAGGCAAGATCGACCTGCTGATCGGTCTGACCATAGACGGCGATCCGACGACCGTCTCCTATCCCATTCTGGAAGACGTGGTGGTCGTCGCCGCCAGCGGCACGCACCCGGTGTTCCAGCAGCCGCGCATCACGATGGAATCGCTTCTCGCCTACCCCTGGGCCTTGCCTGCGCGCAATATTCCCAGTCGCCAGTGGCTGGACATGGTGTTCTCCAGCCAAGGCCTGGCCACGCCCAGCGTGCAGATTGAAGCCAGCTCCATCGCGCTGCTGCCGCGCATGATCGCGCGCACCCATCTGCTGAGCTTCGTCTCGCGCAATACCCTGGATCTGCTGGAAGGCGATCACCTGCAGGAGGTGCGGCTCGAAGCCACGACACTGCGGCGCAAGCTCGGCGTCACTGTGCGGCGCACGGGCGAGCTGTCGCCCGCGGCGCAGCGCATCGTCGCACTGCTGCGGGCCAGGGGCGCGGCCATGGTGCATGCCCCCCAGGGGCGGGCTGCCGCGCGGGAATGATCAGGCTTCGGCGCGCTTGGGTCTAAAGATGGCGAAGTTGCCGTTCGCGTGCGCCACCAGAACCTGGTCCACGTAAAGCCGTGACTCCAGATTGGCAAGGGTCTTGCCGCGGTTGATCAGCTCGGACTTGCACACCAGCTGGCCTTCAAACACCGGCTTGAAGTAGTTGATCTTGATTTCCACCGTGGCGCAGATCTCTCCCGCTGCCAGCGTGGGGTAGAGCGCCGATCCCATGCCGGTGTCGGCCATGGCGTAGAGGACGGCCCCGTGCACCACCTGGTGCGGGTTCAGGTGGTGGGGCGCAACCACCAGGGTCTGCGTGTTGCTGCCGGCCTGGCTGGCATCGGAGCGCAGGTCGATCAGCTCGGCAAAAGGATGTTTCATGGTGTGCATGGAATGTCTTGGGTCATCTTGGGCACTAGGCAATGGCGCGTGCCTGCCCCTGCCAGTAGGGCTCGCGCAGAATGCGCTTGAGGATCTTGCCGCTGGGGTTGCGCGGCAATGCGTCGAGAAAGTCCACGCTCTGGGGGCATTTGT
>JAMNYN010000002.1 GCA_023622805.1 Pseudomonadota bacterium
CCTATCCTCCGGGCGGCAGCTCCGACATCATTGCCCGCTCCATCGGCCAGTTGATCTCGCAGGAGTTGAAGCAGACCGTGGTGATCGAGAACAAGCCCGGCGCCAACGGCAATCTGGGCGCGGAATTCGTGGCCCGCGCCCCCGCCGACGGCTACACCTGGCTGCTGTGCGATCTCGGCGCCCTGGCGATTTCGCCGTCGATCTACACCAAGCTCAGCTTCGACCCTTCCAAGGACCTGCGCGGCGCGGGCATGCTGGCCTACTCGCCCCACATGCTGGTGGTGCACCCATCGGTGCAGGCGAACAATCTGACGGAGCTGGTGGCCCTGTCCAAGAAGCAGGACCTGAATTTTGCGGTGACGGCCACGGGCAGTGCGCCCCATCTGGCCGGAGTGGAGCTGGCACGCATCACGGGCGCCAAATGGGTGTACGTGCCCTACAAGGGCGGCGTGCAATCGGTGCAGGACACCGTCGCCGGCCAGACGCAGGTGCTGATGAACGGCATGTTGGCCACCTACCCCCATGTACAAAGCGGCAAGCTCAAGCTGCTGGGCATCTCCAAGGAGGCGCGCATGCCCTTGATCGCCGATGTGCCGACGCTGGCCGAACAAGGCGCGAAAGGCTTTGCCTCGGGTTCCTGGCAGGGTGTGGTGCTGCCCGCCAAGACGCCCGAGGCGGTGGTGCGACGCGTGAACCAGGTCCTGCTCGGCGCGATTCGCTCGCCGGAAGTGCGTGCGCGCCTGACAGGGCAGGGCGCCGAGGTGATCACCATGACCCCCGCCGAAACCGACAAGTTCTTCAATGCCGAACGTGCCCGCTGGCGCACCGTGGTGCAGACCGCCAATTTGCAGCTGGACTGACGTTCAGCGCCCTTTTTTCCCTCTCCATTTTCTCTCCAAGGATTGCCATGAGCCCCCAAGAAGTCAAAAGCGTCATGAGTTCCGGTCTGTTGTCGTTCCCCGTGACCGACTTTGACAGCCAAGGTGATTTCAATCCCAAGGGCTATGCCGAACGCCTGGAATGGCTGGCGCCTTTCGGTGCCAGTGCCTTGTTCGCCGCGGGCGGCACGGGCGAGTTCTTCTCCCTCACCGCCGACGAGTACCCGCAGATCATCCAGACCGCGGTCGATACCTGCAAGGGCAAGGTGCCCATCATTGCCGGCGCGGGCGGCCCCACGCGTTTTGCCATCCAGTGCGCCCAGGCCGCGGAAAAGGCCGGCGCCCATGGCATCTTGCTGATGCCCCATTACATGACCGAAGCCAGCCAGGAAGGCCTGGCCGCGCACGTGGAAGCCGTCTGCAAGAGCGTGAAATTCGGCGTGATCATCTACAACCGTGGCGTGAGCCGCTTCACGCCGCAAACCGTGGCCCGGCTGTGCGAGCGCAACCCGAATCTGGTGGGCTTCAAGGACGGCGTGGGCGACATCGAAGCCATGTCCGCCATGTTCCTGACCATGGGCGATCGCCTGGCCTATCTGGGCGGCCTGCCCACGGCCGAAGTCTATGCCGCCGCCTACAAGGCGCTGGGCACGCCGGTGTATTCGTCGGCCGTCTTCAACTTCATCCCCAAGACCGCGCTGCGCTTTTACGAAGCGGTGAAGAACGACGACCACGCGACGCAGCACCATTTGCTCAAGACCTTCTTCATGCCCTACCTCGAGATCCGCAACCGCAGTGCCGGCTACGCGGTGTCCATCGTCAAGGCCGGCGCAAAAATCGTCGGCCACGACGCGGGCCCCGTGCGCGCACCGCTGGCAGACCTCCAGCCCGCCGAAGTGCAGGCGCTGGCCGAGCTGATCAAGCTGGTCGAGCAATAAGCCCGGCAGGGACATGCACTGTCCCTGCGCGGTGACGGGCGCCCGCCGTGGCGCGTCACCACCCCCTTTTTCATCGAATGACCCAAGGACCTCCCGGCATGGCGCACTCCCGACCCCGCGTTCTCCAATACGGCAAGATGCCTTTGCCTCAGCTCGATGCCGACCTGGCACAGGCCTACGATGTGCACATCCTCTCCCAGGAAAGCGACCCTGATCGCTTTCTGGCGGAGCAGGGCGCGCAGTTCAAGTATCTGGTCACATCGGCGGCCATGGGCCTGCCGGCGCGCGTCGTGGATGCGCTGCCCGAACTCCAGTTCGTCAGCAGCTTTGGCGTGGGCTTCGACTCGCTGGACAAGGAGGCCTTGCTGCGCCGCGGTGTCCGCGTGGGCTATACGCCGGGCGTGCTCGACGATTGCGTGGCCGACATGGCCATGGCCTTGTTGCTGGACGCCGCCCGCGGCCTGTCCGCTGCCGATCGTTTCGTGCGCCGCGGCGACTGGAGCCGCCAGCGCTTCGGCATCCAGACCCGCGTGTCCGGCAAGCGCCTGGGCATCTTCGGCATGGGCCGCATCGGCGGCACCGTGGCCCGCCGCGCCGCGGGCTTCGACATGGAAGTGGCCTATCACAACCGCCGTCCGGTCGAAGGCTCGCCCCATCTGTACCTGGCGTCTCTGCTGGAGCTGGCGCGCTGGTCCGACTTTCTGGTCATCACGGCCGCCGGTGGCGACCACACGCGCCATCTGGTCAGCAGCGAAGTGCTGGATGCCTTGGGTCCCCAGGGTTTTCTGGTCAACGTGGCGCGCGGCAGCGTGGTCGACGAGGCGGCGCTGGTCGAAGCCCTGCGCGGCGGCCGCATCGCCGGCGCGGGTCTGGACGTCTTCGAAGACGAGCCCCAGCCCCATCCCGATCTGCTGACGCTGGACAACGCCGTGCTGGCTCCCCACATCGCCAGCGGCACGCACGAAACGCGCCGCGCCATGGCTGATCTGGTGCTGAAGAACCTGCAGCAGTTCATCGCCACCGGTCATCCCGCAGTCGAAGTGCCCTGGTCCGCCGCGCGCTGAGCTTTACTTTTTTCTGTGCATTGAACGAGCCGTCCATGTCCTCTACCCCGACCATCACCCAGATCGAAGTCATCCCCGTCGCCGGCCGCGACGGAATGCTGATGAATCTCAGCGGCGCGCACGCGCCTTATTTCACGCGCAACATCGTGCTGATCCACGACAGCGCCGGCCACACCGGGGTGGGCGAAGTGCCGGGCGGCGAGAACATCCGCCAGGCACTGGAAGACAGCAAGTCGGTGCTGATCGGCCAGTCCATAGGCCAGCACCTGCAGTTGCTGCAGCGCGTGCAAAAAGCCCTGGAAGGGCGCGACACGGGCGGGCGCGGCCAGCAGACTTTCGATCTGCGCATAGGCGTGCATGCCGTGACGGCCATCGAGTCCTGCCTGCTGGACTTGCTGGGCCAGCACCTGGGCGTTCCCGTGGCCGCACTGTTGGGCGAAGGTCAGCAGCGCGATCGCGTCGAGATGCTGGGCTACCTGTTCTATGTCGGCCCGTCCGACAAGACCGACCTGGCTTACGTCAAGGCCGGCGAAGACAAGCTGGGCAGCGACGCCTGGACGCAGGTGCGCCACATGACGGCGATGACACCCGAGGCCATCGTGCGCCAGGCCGAAGCCGCCTATGAGCGCTATGGCTTCAACGACTTCAAGCTCAAGGGCGGCGTGCTGCCCGGCGAAGAGGAAATCGAAGCCGTGGCGGCCCTGGCCAGGCGCTTCCCCCAGGCCCGCGTCACGCTGGACCCCAACGGCGGCTGGCTGCTCAAGGACGCGGTCCGCCTGATGCGCGACATGCACGGCGTGCTGGCCTATGCCGAAGACCCCTGCGGCGCCGAAGGCGGCTTCTCCGGCCGCGAAGTCATGGCCGAGTTCCGCCGTGCCACCGGCCTGCCCACGGCCACCAACATGATCGCCACCGACTGGCGCCAGATGACGCACGCCCTGGCGCTGCAGTCGGTGGACATTCCTCTGGCCGATCCGCATTTCTGGACCATGGCCGGCTCGGTGCGCGTGGGCCAGACCTGCCGCGACTGGGGCCTGACCTGGGGCTCGCATTCCAACAACCACTTCGACATTTCGCTGGCCATGTTCACCCATGTGGCCGCCGCGGTGCCGGGCAAAGTCACGGCCATCGATACGCACTGGATCTGGCAGGACGGCCAGAACCTCACCCAGAACCCGCTGCAGATCAAGGGCGGCTTTGTGGAAGTGCCCACCACGCCCGGCCTGGGCGTGACCGTGGACCGCGCCGCGCTGCAGCGCGCCAACGCCCTGTATCTGGAACATGGCCTGGGCGCGCGCAATGACGCCATGGCCATGCAGTACCTGAGCCCCGGCTGGACTTTCGATCCCAAGCGCCCCTGCATGGTGCGCTGACCCACTCTCAGTCACCCAGGAGATTGCCCATGCCCCATGCCATGAACCGTCGCAAGTTGCTGAAAACCGCGAGCGCCACCGCCCTGGGCGCCTGGGGCGCTGCCGCCGGTGCCCAGTCGTTCGGCTTTGCTCCCCAGCAACGCTACCCGGACCCTTCGGTGTTCATCCTGGATCCGAGCTTTGCCAAGTACCGCATCTACAGCAGCACCGTCGAGCAGCTGGGCACGGGCATGCGCTGGGCCGAAGGTCCGGCGTATTTCCCCGAGACGGGTACGCTGATCCTGAGTGACATTCCCAACAACCGGTTGATGAAGTACGAGGAAAAGACCGGCAAGTTCTCCGTGCACAAGCAAGGCGTGAACTACGCCAACGGCAATACGCGCGACCGCCAGGGCCGCCTGATCTCCTGCGAGCATTCCGTGACGCGCCGTGTGGTGCGCACCGAGCGCGACGGCCGCACCACCGTGCTGGCCGACAGCTACCAGGGCAAGCGCCTGAATGCGCCCAACGACGTGGTGGTGAAGTCGGACGACAGCGTCTGGTTCACCGACCCCTTGTTCGGTATCAACGGCGAATGGGAGGGCTCGCGCGCCACGCCCGAGCAGGCCACGACCAACGTCTACCGCATCGCCAAGGACGGCCAGATCAGCGCCGTGGTGACCGACATCGTCAACCCCAATGGCCTGGCGTTCTCGCCCGACGAGAAAAAGCTCTACGTGATCGAGTGGAAGGGCACGCCCCACCGCAGCGTCTGGAGCTTCGACGTATCGGCCGACGGCAGCAGCCTGTCGAACAAGACCCGGCTGATCGACGCCGACGGCCCGGGCGCCCTCGACGGCATGCGGGTCGACCGCGACGGCAATCTGTGGTGCGGCTGGGGCTTTTCCGGCGCCTTGAGCGCCCAGCCCAGCGACATCGGCGGCGGCATGAGCGCCTATCTGCCCCTGGGCAAGTCCGAGGAGATGGACGGGGTGAAAGTGTTCAATCCGCAGGGCAAGCCCATTGGTTTCATCCGCCTGCCCGAGCGCTGCGCCAACCTGGAATTCGGCGGCCCCAAACGCAACCGCCTGTACATGGCCAGCAGCCATTCCCTTTACGCGCTGTATGTCGAAGCCCATGGCGCGACGTAAGCATTCCCGCGCTTTCTTTCAGAACTCCAGTCAATGACAAAATTCGACAACCTCATCAACGGCCAGTGGACTGTCGGCAAGAGCTACAGCCCCAATATCAACCCCAGCGATCTGTCCGATCAGATCGGCGAGTACGCCCAGGGCGATGCCAGCGACGTCAAGGCCGCGGTCGCGGCCGCCACGGCCGCCTTTCCGGCCTGGAGCGTTTCCGGCATCCAGGCCCGCCACGACGCGCTGGCCAGGATAGGCGCCGAAATCCTGGCGCGCAAGGAAGAGCTGGGCGACTTGCTGGCGCGCGAGGAAGGCAAGACCCGGCCCGAAGCCATGGGCGAAGTCGCGCGCGCGGGCCAGATCTTCCAGTTCTTCGCCGGCGAATGCCTGCGCCTGTCGGGCGAGACCCTGCCTTCGGTGCGTCCCGGCGTCGGCGTGGAAATTACGCGCGAGCCCATGGGCGTGGTGGGCCTGATCACGCCCTGGAACTTCCCCATCGCCATTCCGGCCTGGAAGATCGCGCCGGCCCTGGCCTTCGGCAATTGCGTGGTCTTGAAGCCCGCCGATCTGGTGCCGGGCAGCGCCT
>JAMNYN010000655.1 GCA_023622805.1 Pseudomonadota bacterium
ATGGATCTCGCATTTACCCCCGAAGAGCAGGCCTTTCGCGAAGAAGTTCGCGCCTGGGTCCGCAGCCATCTTCCCGAGGACATTGCGTACAAGGTACGCAATGCATTGCGCCTGTCGCGCGACGACATGCAGCGCTGGGCCAAGATTCTGGGCAGCCGCGGCTGGCTGGGCCACGGCTGGCCCAAGGCCTTTGGCGGCCCGGGCTGGAGCTCGGTGCAAAAACACTTGTTCGAAGAAGAATGCGCACAGGCCTGCGCGCCGCGCGTCATTCCTTTCGGCCCCGTGATGGTGGCTCCCGTGATCATGGCCTTCGGCACGCCCGAGCAGCAAAAGCGCTTTCTGCCCGGCATAGCCAGCGGTGA
This sequence comes from Pseudomonadota bacterium, assembly GCA_023622805.1. GTDB lineage: Bacteria > Pseudomonadota > Gammaproteobacteria > Burkholderiales > Burkholderiaceae_C > Comamonas > Comamonas bellezanensis. The sequence goes on from JAMNYN010000655.1 coordinate 363, forward strand.
AGTCTGGTGGAGCCAGGGCTATAGCGAGCCGGGTTCGGGCTCGGACCTGGCCTCGGTCAAGACCCGCGCCGAGCGCCAGGGCGACCACTATCTGGTCAACGGCCAGAAGACCTGGACCACCCTGGGCCAGTACGGCGAATGGATTTTCTGCCTGGTGCGCACCAGCACCGAAGGCAAGCCACAGACCGGCATCTCCTTTTTGCTGATCGACATGAAGTCGCCAGGCGTCACCGTGCGCCCGATCAAGCTGCTGGACGGCGAAAGCGAAGTCAACGAAGTGTTCTTCGACAACGTGAAAGTCCCCGCGGAGAACCTGATTGGCGAAGAGAACCAGGGCTGGACCTACGCCAAGCACCTGCTGTCGCATGAGCGCACCAATATCGCCGACGTGAACCGCGCCAAGCGCGAGCTCGAACGCCTCAAGCGCATCGCCAAGGCCGAAGGCGTCTGGGAAGACCAGCGCTTTCGCGACCAGATCGCGCTGCTGGAAGTTGATGTGATCGCGCTGGAAATGATGGTCTTGCGCGTGCTGTCGGCCGAAACCTCGGGCAAGAACCCGCTGGACATCGCCGGTCTGCTGAAGATCAAGGGCAGCGAGATCCAGCAGCGCTACAGCGAACTGATGATGCTGGCCGCGGGCCCGTTCAGCCTGCCCTTCATCGAGGAAGCCATGCAAGCCGGCTGGCAGGGCGACCAGAGCGCGGGCGCGCTCGGCGGCTTCCCCGGCGGCGAGGTGGCCAATGCGCCCCTGGCTTCTACCTACTTCAACATGCGCAAGACCACCATTTATGGCGGCAGCAATGAAGTGCAGCGCAACATCGTTGCACAAACTGTTTTTGGTTGAGGAGACATCATGGATTTCAACTTTTCCGAAGACCAGCAGCAATTGCGCGAGGCAGTGCGCCGCTGGGTGAGCAAGGCCTACACCTTTGAGCGCCGTCGCCAGATCGTGGCCGAAGGCGGTTTTTCACGCGCCGCCTATGCCGAACTGGCCGAGCTGGGCCTCACGGCCCTGGCCGTGCCCGAAGCCCATGGCGGCATGGGCTTCGGCCCCATCGACGTCATGGTCGCCATGGAAGAGCTGGGCCGGGGCATCGTGCTCGAGCCCCTGACCCAGGCCGTGGCGGCCAGCGCCGTGCTCAGCCAGTACGCTCCCGCCGCCGAGCAGGCGCAGTGGCTGCCGCGCGTGGCCAGCGGCGAAGCGCTGGTCGTGCTCGCCCATCAGGAGCGCAAGGCGCGCTATCGGCTGGATGTCTGCAGCGCCACGGCCGCCAAGACCGGCAGCGGCTACGCCCTCAACGCGCTCAAAAGCCTGGTACCCGTGGGCGACCAGGCCGATGCCTTCCTGGTGCCGGCGCAGCTGGACGGCCAGATCGCGCTGTTCCTGGTGGAACGCGGCGCCAGCGGCCTGAGCACCCGCGGCTACGGCACGCAGGACGGCAGCCGTGCCGCCGACCTGCAGTGCGTGAATACGCCGGCCACGCTGCTGACACAGCATGGCCTGGCCGCGCTGACCCTGGCCACCGACGTGGCCAACGCCGCGCTGTGCGCCGAGGCCGTGGGCGCCATGGAGCAGACCCTGGCCATCACGGTCGACTACATGAACCAGCGCAAGCAGTTCGGCGTGGTGATCGCGAGCTTCCAGGCTCTGCGCCACCGCGTGGCCGACATGAAGATGCAGTTGGAACTGGGCCGCTCCATGAGCTATTACGCCAGCCTCAAGCTCAACGCCCCGGCCGCGGAACGCCACCTGGCCGTATCCCGCGCCCGTGTGCAGCTGGGCCAGTCCATGCGTTTTGTCGGCCAGCAGGCCGTGCAATTGCACGGCGGCATCGGCGTCACCGACGAGTACATCGTGAGCCACTACTTCAAGCACCTGACCCAGCTCGAAATGGGCTATGGCGACAGCCTGCACCACCTGGGCGAAGTCTCGGGCCATATGCAGGACACGGCCGGAGTGTTTGCCTAGCACCCCCTGAGCGTCTTCGCGGCAGGGGCCGTCCCCCGCTCCCCCCTCTCATCCTTCGGTGGAGGGGGGCGGCACCAGCGCTGCGGGGCGGCCCTTGCGCGGTGCCCCTGGGCTGGGGCCCGCCAGTTGCGTGGGCTGCAGCAGCTGCCTCAGGTCAGCTGGTAATTGACGGGCTTGAGGGGCTCGGGCACGTTAGGGTCGTTCAAGGACTCGAGCAGGCTGATCTCTATGCCACGGCAAATGGTGTCCAGCGGCAAGTCGTTGCTTTCCAGGCCGAACGGCTCTTCCAGCTCGTCACCCAGCGCGTCCAGACCGAAGAAGGTATAGGCGACGATGGCCACGACGAACGGCGTCATGAAGCCGGTGATGTCGACCAGGCCGAACGGCAGCAAGAAGCAATACATGTACGCCGTGCGGTGCAGCAGCAGCGCATAGGAAAACGGCATGGGCGTGTGGCGGATGCGCTCGCACGAGGCAGCGGCGCCCAGCATTTCGGTCAAGGTGGTATCGAAGCGCGTGGCCAGGCAGGCATCGATTTCACCGCGGCGCACGCATTCGCCCAGTTCCTGGCCCATGGTCATCATCAGCGCATCGGCGCGCTTGGAAGCGGGCTTGTGGCGCAGCACTTCCCACTCCTGGGCCGTGACCCAGCGCTGAACATCGGCACTGTCCGACTGGTCGCGCAATTGCAGGCGCAGTGCGTGGGCGTAGGCAATCGCGCGGTGGACCATGCGCACGCGCACATCACTCTCGCGTTGGGTCGAATCGACCGGCAGAGGCAAATGGATCATGCCCAGGCACTGGCGTGCCAGGGTACGCGCCTGGATCACCAACTCGCCCCACAGTTTGCGACCTTCCCAGTAGCGGTCGTAGGCCGTGTTGTTGCGAAAGCCCAGAAAAATCGCCAGCGGCAGGCCGATCAAGGTGAAGGGAATCGGCGTGAGCGTGATCTTCACGGAAAACAGGTTGCCGTGCGCCAGGGTCACCAGAATGGCCAGCAGGGTGTTGATGGCCAGGCTCAGACGGATGCGCTGTAGCACCGAGCCCCGCAAAACCAGAAAAAGCCGGAAACCAGCCGGGCGCTCGCGGACGATCATTGCAGGGGACAGTCAAAAAAAGAACGGATACTAGAATGCAAGCTCCGACGCTAACGTCATCGGAAATTTTGCAGAGCCGGGCATTATCGGCGCAGAGCATAAGGCCATGCTCGCGTCGATAGTTAGAGAAGCCGCAGCGGCCAGACCAAACAGGAAGCGCAATGGGAATGGAAAACTCTGCCTTGAAGCATTTGTCCGGGCTGAGCTTGCTCTGCCTGCTGGCATTGGGGATCTCCGCGATCACCCCCTTCGACCGCACCACCTGGTGGCTGGAAGTCGCGCCGGTGCTGATCGCCTTGCCGATTCTCTGGGCCACGCGCAGGCGTTTTCCGCTGACGCCCCTGCTTTACGCCTGCATAGGCTTGCACGCGCTGGTGTTGATCATTGGCGGCACTTACTCCTACGCCAGGGTGCCTTTTGGCTTCGAGCTGCAATCCTGGCTGGGCCTGTCACGCAACCCCTACGACAAGATAGGCCACTTCACCCAGGGCTTCGTCCCGGCCCTGGTGGCGCGCGAAATCCTGGTGCGCGGCGGCTATGTGCAAGGCAAGAAAATGCTGGCCTTCGTGGTGATCTGCATCGTCCTGGCCATCAGCGCCAGCTACGAGCTGATCGAATGGGGCGCGGCGCTGGCCCTGGGCCAGGGCGCCGACGAGTTTCTGGGCACCCAGGGCGATCCCTGGGACACGCAATCGGACATGGCCTTTGCCTTGCTGGGCGGAGTCGTCGCGCTCTGGGGCCTGTCGCGGTGGCAGGACCGCCAGATTGCGCAGCTATCGGATTCAGCAAGCCCCTGAATCCGCGGCAGGGCCCAGGGGCTGCGGCCCCTGGGCCGCATATCAGGCGGAAATCATGGCCCGCTGCATCAGCTCGATTCCCGCGAGGAAATCGTCGATATCCATGGCTTCGTGGGGATTGTGCGAGCCGTTCTCGTTGCGGATGAAAACCATCGCCGAGGGCACGCCGGCATTCGCAAACACCGCTGCATCATGGCCGGCGCCGCTGGCAATGCGTTCGGGCTTCTCGCCTTCGACAGCCGCGGCCTCCAAGCGCTGCAGCCAGCCGGCATCCATCGTGGCCGGCTCGGTGAACAGGCGCTCGTCGAACTCGAAGCGCACATGGCGCGCGCGCTCGATGGCCGCGCACTCCTCGCGCATCAAGGCATAGAAACGCTCCAGCGTCTGCGTGTCCTGGCTGCGCACTTCGAAGCTGAACGCGACGTCGCCCGGAATGACCGAGACCGCATGCGATTGCGCCGAAGTGGAGCAGATGCCGGTGGTCATCACCATGTCCATGCCCATTTGCAGCAGCACGCGCCAGTGCTCGTCCATGCGCGACAGCAGCTCGGCCACGGCCAGCAGCGCATCCTTGCGCAACCAGCGCGGCACCGCGCCCGAATGGCCGGTCTCGCCTATGCAGCGGATCAGGTTGTGGCGCACATTGCCGCGAATGCCGGTGACCAGCGCCACGGGCCAGCCGCGGTTGACCATGACCGGTCCCTGCTCGATATGCACTTCGAGGTAGGCGGCAATATCCGCCGTATCGACCAGCGGCTCGCCGCGCCCGATGGCGGCCACATCCGCGCCGCAGCGCAGCATGGCTTCGCTCAAGGTATCGACGCCATCGCGGCGGGGCCGTGCCAGGGTGGCCGCGGGCAGCTTGCCCAGCAGGGACAGTGAGCCCAGATAGGCCTTGCCGTACCAGGCACTTTCCTCGCCGCGCAGCGCCAGCACGCGCACCGGCGCGGACTCTTCATGGCGGCCGCGCAGGCCCAGCAAAATCAGGATGCCGGCCACGATGCCGGCCAGGCCGTCGAAATTTCCGCCCTGGGGCACGGAGTCGGCGTGCGAGCCTATCACCAGGAAAGGCGCGGTGCGCTCGTCCTCGGGCAGGCTCAGCCACAGGTTTCCGGCGCGGTCGCTCTCGCAGCGCAGATCCAGCTCTTGCGCGCGCTCGGTGAGGATGCGCAGCGCGGTGTTTTCACCCGCGCCATAGCTCTCGCGCGTCACCCCCAGGCCGTCGCGCGTGGCTTCGCGGATTTCGCCCAGCAGCGACAGCGCCAGCGCGCGCGGTTCGGTCACGGTAGTGCAGGCCATCATGCTCCGGTCCCTCCGTTGCGCAACGACCAGGCCACGGGCGACGCCGTGAAGTCGGCCAGCGTGGCCTCTTGGGCACTGCTCAGCTGACCGCTGGCCAGCAAAGCCTGGTGCAGATGCTTCCAGGTGGCCAGCGCGTGCAGCGACAGGCCATGCTCGGCCAGCGTGCTGGCCTCCTGCGCGTAGAGCGCATAGTCGAGCAGCACCAGCACGTCTTCCACCACCGGGCCCGCGCGGCGCAAGGCCGCCACGGTACCGGCCTTGGAGCGGCCGTCGGTGGTCACGTCGTCGACCAGCAGCACTTTCGCGTCGGCGGGCAGCCGGCCTTCGAGCTGGGCCGTGATGTCCCAGCCCACGGGACGCTTGCGCAGATAAAGCATGGGCAGCTCCAGCCGTTCGGCCAGCCATGCCGCAAAGGCAATGCCC
>JAMNYN010000128.1 GCA_023622805.1 Pseudomonadota bacterium
AGATCGCGGTGGCGGTGCTGGTCATCACCCAGTTGCTGAACCTGGCCTTGGTGCCTTGGCTCGCGCACACGGGGCTGGCGCTGTCCATAGGCCTGGCGGCGCTGGTCAATGCGGGCTGGCTGCTGGTGGTGCTGCTGCGCCGGGGCACTTTTGTGCCGCGACCCGGCTGGGGCAAGCTGGTGCTGCAGGTGCTCGCGGCCAGCGTGCTGCTGGCCGTGCTGCTGGCCTGGAGCGGACAGGAGCTGGACTGGATTGGGCTCAAGGCCCATGGCTGGCAGCGCGCCGGCTGGCTGGCGCTGATTTTGCTGAGCGCCGCCGGCGTGTATTTTGGCGGGCTGTGGGCGGCTGGATTGAAGCTGCGCCAGCTCCTGCATCGATAACCCCTTGCGCTCGGAGGCGCCTGGTCGTACAAGGACAGCATGTCACTGCGTTTCGATTCGCCTTCTTCCTTGCAGTACTTTGCTACCCTGGTGCAAAGCGATGAGCATTTGCCCTTGATGGAGGCTGCGGTCTGCATCGCTCAGGATGAGTTCCCCGAGCTGGACATCCAGGCCGTGCTGGCCGATATCGACCAGATGCAGCTGCGCCTGGCCCGGCATCTGGTGGGCGTGCATTCTCCCTTGCAGCGGCTCAAGGTACTCAACCAGTTCTTCTTCGGCGAAATGGGGTTTGGCGGCAACGTCAACAACTACTACGCGCCGGAAAACAGCTACATCCCGGTGGTGCTGGCCACGCGGCGCGGTATTCCGGTGAGCGTGGCCCTGGTCTGGCTGGAGCTCGCGCAGGCCGCGGGGCTGCAAGCCAGCGGCGTGGCGTTTCCCGGCCACTTCCTGCTCAAGGTCGGACTGCCCGAAGGCCAGGTGATCATGGATCCGCTGACGGGCATTTCGTTTTCCGCCCAGGAACTGGCCCAGCGGCTCGAACCTTTTGGCCTGGGGCGCGGACGGCGCGAGGATGCGCCGCCCCTGGGCCTGCATTTGCAGGCGGCGACGCCCCGCGACATTCTCGAGCGCCTGCTGCGCAACCTCAAGGAAATCTATTTCGCCCAAAGCCAATGGGCCTTGCTCACGGCTACGCTGGACAGGCTGATCGTTCTCTTGCCCGACGATTGGGCCGAGTACCGCGACCGGGGCGCGGTCCTGGCCGAGCAGGGACGCACGCGCGAAGCCGTCGCGGATTGGGAAACCTATCTGCAGTACGCGGGCGATCGACCCGATGCCGAACTGATAGCGCGGCGCCTTGCGGTGTTGCGGGGCTGAGCGGCTAGACCAGCTTGCGCGCTTCCAGCTCTTTCTTGAGGTAGGCGTAGAACAGCGGCGCGGCGACCAGGCCGGCGGGGCCGAACACGGATTCGGCGACAAACATCACCGACAGCAGCTCCCACACGCCCATGTGGGTGCGCTGGCCGACCACCTTGGCGTTGATCACGTACTCGGCCTTGTGGATCAGGATCAGAAAGCACAGGCAGGCGGTCGCCGCCACCGGCGATACCGACAGGCCGACCAGGGTGATGACGGCATTGCACAGCAGGTTGCCGACGATGGGAATCAGTCCGGCGACAAAAGTCAGCGTGATCAGCGCGGGGGTATAGGGCAGGGCCAGATCCCAGGCGGGCAGGATCAGCAGCAGGAACAGGGCGGTGAGCAGGCTGTTGAAGGCTGCAATCCAGAATTGCGCGGCCACGATCTGCCCAAAGGCTTCGCCAAACAGCGAGATGCGTTGGTGCAAGGCGTCGACCAGCGGCGCGCGATGCAGCGGAATGGCGCGCACGGCGGCCAGCGCGCCGACCAGCAGGCCGACGTAGGCGTGCAACAGGCCCGAGAGCCAGGCCCGGCCGGCCGTGGCCAGTGCGCCGGCCTTGGCGCCGAGGTAGCCGGCGATGATTTTCTGGATTTCACGCGCGCCGTCGGGCAATTGACTGGCAATGTCGGCGGGCAGCTTGTGGCGCAACTCCAGCACGGTGCGCGCCATGTAGTCGAGCAGCTCCTTGTATTGCTGGGGTGCTTCGACGATGTAGCCGCGGGTATGGGGCAGGGCGGTGGTCAGCAGGGCCAGGGGCGCCAGCATGATGATGGCGGCCGCCACGACCTGGGCCCAGTGCGGCAAATAGCCGGCAGGGACCGGGCGGCGCTGCAAGCGGGCCAGCAGCCGGGCCAGTGCCCGCGTGAGCATGAAGCCCACGCAGACGCACAACAGGCCGGGCAGCAGGTTCTGCCACATGACCAGCAGCAAGCCGCCGGCCATCAGCAGATAGCTGGCGATCACTACGCTGCGCAAGTTTGTCTGGGGCAATTCTTCTCGGATAACAGGAAGGTTCTGGGACATCTTGGCGGGTAGTGACGGTGGCTGCAGTGTCAGCGAACTTCGACTGGCTGGCCGTCGCCGCGGTCGGCGATGCGGCCAATGGTGTAGACCGTTTCACCCAGGCCTTGCAGCGTGGCCGCGATGGCCTGGGCCTGCTCGGCGGGCACCACCACCACCATGCCGATACCGTTGTTGAACGTGCGGTTCATTTCCACGGCGTCAATGCCGGCCGTGGCTTGCAGCCAGGCGAACAGCTCGGTCTGCGGCCAGCTGCCGGCATCGAGGTGCGCGGCCAGGCCGTCGGGCAGCACGCGCGGGATGTTTTCCAGCAGGCCGCCACCGGTGATGTGGGCCAGGGCCTTGATGGGGTGTTCGGCCAGCGCGGCCAGCACGTTCTTCACGTACAGGCGTGTGGGTTCCATCACGGCCAGCTTGAACGGCTTGCCGTCCAGGGATTCAGGCAGGGAGCCATTGGCCTCGGCGCGCTCGATGCACTTGCGCACCAGGCTGAAGCCGTTGGAATGCACGCCGGACGAAGCCAGGCCCAGCACCACGTCGCCGGCCTGCACGTTCTGGCCCGTGAGGATCTTGGATTTTTCGACAGCGCCGACGGCAAAGCCCGCGAGGTCGTATTCGCCGGCGGGGTACATGCCGGGCATTTCAGCGGTTTCGCCGCCGATCAGTGCGCAGCCCGACAGCTCGCAGCCGCGGGCAATGCCGCCGACCACGGCCGCGGCCGTGTCCACGTCCAGCTTGCCGCAGGCAAAGTAGTCGAGGAAGAACAGGGGTTCAGCGCCTTGCACCAGCACGTCGTTGACGCTCATGGCGACCAGGTCGATGCCGACGGTGTCGTGCATGTTCCATTCGAACGCCAGGCGCAGCTTGGTGCCCACGCCGTCGGTGCCGGAGACCAGCACCGGCTCCTTGTAGCGCTTGGGTACTTCAAACAGGGCGCCAAAACCGCCAATGCCGGCCATCACGCCTTCACGCATGGTTTTCTTGGCCAGCGGCTTGATGCGCTCGACCAGCGCATCGCCGGCAACAATGTCAACGCCAGCGTCTTTATAGGAAATGGGGGTGGATTGGGTGGCAGAGGAGCTCATGATTGGGTCAGTGCAGGTGTGCCCGGCAGGGGGCGGAACTCGGGGATTTTACGGCGCCGGCCCGCTCAGTGGGGGGCCAGGGGCTGCTTTCAAGGGCTTTTCGAGAGGTCTGTGCGGGATCGCTGTGTGCTTGGGGGCCTTGCGCAGACTAAAATCAGGCAAGCGCAACTGCGGTTGCGCCCTTCGAGCCCTGTCGCAGATGCCTGCGCCAGGGGTTCTTTGCTCTGCCGTTTGTAATGTTGCCGAACTTCCTTTTGCCAGCCTGTTGTTGTGCACGGCTCCTCCTGGGTTCAGGAAGGGGGGGGTGCTCCGTATGCCGTCCATGAAGCAAATGGCGCTGGATATTGGCCTGGCAACCAGTCCTTCGCTGTCGCGTTTTTTTGCGGGGCCCAATGCTGCGGTGCTGCAGCACCTGCGACTGTGGGTGGGCGAAGGCCGCAGCTTGATACCGCGCTCTCCTGTCCCCACTTATCTGTGGGGCGAGGCGGGCTCGGGCAAGACCCATTTGCTCAAGTCAGTGCGTGAAGCGCTGCGCGAGCAAGGGGCAATCGTGGGCTGGATGGATGCGTCCATCGGCTATCCTCCGGAGTTCGACGAGCGCTGGTCGGCCGTGCTGATGGACGAAGTGCACCTGTACACGCCCATGCAGCAGGCCAGGGCATTCAACTGGTTTGTCAATGCGACCAGCCCGGCCACGGGCCTGCCCCGGTGGGTGCTGGCGGCCGGAGAGCTGCCGCCGGCGGACCTGAAGCTGCGTGAGGATTTGCGCAGCCGACTGGGCTGGGGCCATGTGTTCCAGCTGCGGCTGCTCGACGAACCTGCGCGCCGCGCGGTGTTGCGCCAGGAGGCCGATGCCCGGGGTGTGTTTCTCGGCGACGATGTGATGGACTACATGCTCAAGCGCTTCTCACGCGATCTGGGCAGCCTCATGCAGTTGCTCGACATGCTCGATGGCTTTGCCTTGCGCAACAAGCGCGCCATCACCATTCCACTGCTCAAGACCATGTTGGAGACCGAGTAGCTAGCCGCTGCCAGGCCTCTTTTTCTGGAACCCCATGCCAACACCTTCCGCGTCCAACGCCCGCCCGCGGCTCGCGCTGTTTGATTTAGACCACACTTTGCTGCCCCTGGACTCGGATTACGAGTGGGGCGTGTTCACCACCCGCATCGGCTGGACGGACCCGGAGGAATTCGGGCGCCGCAACGACGAGTTTTTCGCCCACTACCAGGCGGGAACGCTCGACGTGCACGACTATGTGCGCTTTGCCACTGACGCAGTGCGCGCACGCGGCCCCGAAGCGGCGGCCCAGGCCCATGTGCGCTTCATGCGCGAAGTCATCCTGCCTGCGATTCGCCCGGCCGCGCGCGCGCTGCTTCAGGCGCATCGCGAGGCCGGCGATGAAATCGTGATCGTGACGGCGACCAACGAGTTCATCACCCGTCCCATTGCCCAGGCACTGGGCGTGCAGGAGCTGTTGGCGGTGCAACTCGAGCGTGACGCTTCGGGCTGGATCACCGGTGAGATCGACGGCGAGCCCACCATGCGCGAAGGCAAGGTGCTGCGCATGCAGCAATGGCTGGCACAGCGTGGGCTGGACTGGGGCGGTGTAGAGAGCACTTTCTACAGTGACTCCATGAACGACGTGCCATTGCTGGAAAAAGTGGACCACCCCGTCGCAACCAATCCTGACGCGCGTCTGCGCGCCCTGGCCCAGGAGCGCGACTGGCGCATACTGGACCTGTTTACTGAACACCCATGATCAAAACCATCATCGATAAATTGCTGGGCAAGCCCAGCGCGAGCGCCCGTGCGCACAAGCTGCGCTTTGGCAAGCGCGAGGAAGTGCCGGCTTCGGTGCATGGCATCAACCCCGAACTCGTGGACCGGCGCGCCGTGGACGTGGTCGAGACCTTGCAGGATGCGGGTTTCGAAGCCTATATCGTCGGCGGCGCGGTGCGCGATCTGCTGCTGGGCCTGCGGCCCAAGGATTTCGACGTGGCCACCAATGCCACGCCCGAGCAGGTCAAGAGCCTGTTCCGCCGCGCCTTCATCATCGGCAAGCGTTTTCGCATCGTCCACGTGGTCTACGGCCGCGGACGTGAGAACGAAGTCATCGAAGTCTCGACCTTCCGCGCCTTTCTGGACAACAGCCTGGCGGAAAGCGTGTCCGGCAACGAGCGCACCAGCAAGGCCGCATTGGCCGGCATGAAGCATGCGGTCGATGCCAGCGGCCGCGTGCTGCGCGACAACGTCTGGGGCCCTCAGGACCAGGACGCCACGCGCCGCGACTTCACCATCAACGCCATGTACTACGATCCGGCCACGCAAATCGTGGTCGATTATCACAAGGGCATTCAGGACGCGAAAAAGCGCGTGCTGCGCATGATTGGCGACCCGGCCACGCGTTACCGCGAAGATCCGGTGCGCATCATCCGCGCCGTGCGTTTCGCGGCCAAGCTGCATGACGTGGGCTTCAAGCTTGAGCCGAAAACCGCGGCACCGCTGGTCGCGAGCCAGCATCTGCTGGCGCGATCTGGGTCTGAGCCGCGGCATTTATCCGCTGCTCGACGTGGTCGTCGAACGTGCCGATCACCCGTTCGTCACAGCGGCCCTGGCCGACACCGACCGCCGCGTGAGCGAAGGCAAGCCGGTGGCGCCTAGCTTCCTGCTGGCCTGCGTGCTGTGGCAGGACGTCAAGCAGGGCTGGGAGCAGCGCCTGCAACAGCGCCAGCATGCGTTTCCCGCATTGCAGGACGCCATCGACGACGTGTTCAACCAGCGCATTGGCGACGTCTCCGGACGCGGCAAGCTGGCCGCCGACATGCGCGAGATCTGGGTCATGCAGCCACGCTTTGAAAAGCGCACCGGCGTCACGCCGCTGGGCATGGTGGATCAAGCGCGCTTCCGTGCCGCTTTTGACTTCATGCGCCTGCGCGCCGATGTGGGCGAAGTCGAGGAAGCGCTGGCCAGCTGGTGGCAGGAGTTCCAGCATGCCGACGACGATCGCCGCGACGACTTGATTGCCCAGGCCCGCGAAGAGCTGCGTCTGCGCCAGAAAACGGCAGCCCCCGCGCCGCGCCGTGCGCCCAAGTCCGAGCAGGCCGCTGTCGCCCCTGCGGCCATTCCGGCCCCCGCGGAAACGGCCGAAGCCGATGACGGT
>JAMNYN010000679.1 GCA_023622805.1 Pseudomonadota bacterium
AGTGCGGATTCCCGTGTGAAAGTAGGTCATTGTCAGGCTCTTACAGCAGTAAACCCCCAGCGCCCCAAAGGCCTGGGGGTTTTCTTATTGGCGAGACGTAAACACCCCCTGAGCCGCTTCGCGGCATGTGCGGCCCCGGCTTCCCCCTCTCAACCTGCGGTGGAGGGGGGCGCCCGGCCAGGGACGGCAACCTCGCTGCGGGGCGGCCCTTCCTCGCTGCCCCGTTGCTGGGGCACGCCAGTTGTAGAGGTTGTGCCTTGAGCTGGCGCGGAAAGAAAATACAAAACCGCACAGACAAAAAAGAGAGCGCTGCGCGCTCTCTTTTTTTGTTTCAGTGCTGGGCCACTGCCTGAAACAGGCAGCGCCCGCCGCGGGGCTGATGGCGGCTGATCTCACCGCGGCGCCACAGGTAGTTCAGGTGGGCCAGGGCTTCGCCCAGGGCAAACGTCTGCTCATGCGGGTTCAGCGGGCGCCGGAACATGGTGTGCATGACGTCCGCGGCACTGGTGGGCCCCAGGGCGCAGGCCGTGCGCACTTCGGCCAGGCGCTCGGCATGGTGGTCCTGCAATTGCCGTATGCGCGTGTGCAGGCCCTGGAATGGCTTGCCGTGGGAAGGCAGCACCAGCGTGTCCTCGGGCAGCACCAGGTAGCGCGTCAAGGAGTCGAGAAACCAGCCCAGCGGATCGCCTTCGGGCTCGTTGGCGTGCACGCTGACATTGGTGGAAATGCGCGGCAGCACCATGTCGCCGCTGATCAGCAAATTCAACTCGGCGCAGTACAGCGCCATGTGCTCGGGAGCGTGTCCGTAGCCGGCAATGCATTGCCAGGTATGGGCGCCGATGTTCAGCCGGTCATGGTCCATCAGGCGGCGATAGCTGTCGGGGATGTCCGGTACCAGCCGGGGATAGTAGGCCGTGCGTTGCAGTACGTGCTGCAGGAACTCGGGGTCGCAGAGCCCGTGCTGTTCATAGAAGGCGGCGTTTCGGATCCCGCCTTCTAGGTTGTGGCTGGCGGGGGGCTTGCTGGCGATCAAGGCCGTGCTGTAGTCGGTGGCGCTGATCCACAAGGGCGCTTGCCAGCGGCTGCAGAGCCAGTGCGCCAATCCGATATGGTCGGGATGCATGTGGGTGACTATCACCCGCAGGATGGGCAGGCCTTCGAGATGCTGGGCGAAGATCTGCTCCCACTGGGCGCGACTGACGTCGCTGTCGAGACAGCAGTCTACGACGCTCCAGCCTTCGCGTGGGCCTGCACCATCGTCGAAGCGGTCGCGCAGCAGCCACAGATTGATGTGATTCAGCGCGAACGGCAGGCCCATGCGAATCCATTTGACGCCGGGAGCGACGTTCAGGCAGGAGCCTTCCTCGGGCAGGGCGTCGCCAAGCGGGTAATGGATTTCGTGTTCAAGCAGGTTCATGGTGTGGGATGATGGTTGCAATTTACGTTAACGTAAACGTCATTCCATGCATTCTAGGGATTCCTGTGCCAAGACCTGTCACTTCAGCGGCTCCCGCCACGCCTTGTTCTATGCCGACCAATTACACCATCAGCGATCTTGCCAAAGAGTTCGACCTGACGACGCGCGCCATGCGTTTTTACGAGGACATGGGGCTGTTGCAGCCCGAACGCACCGGGCCGGGCGGGCGCAACCGTCTCTATAGCGCGCGGGATCGCACCCGGCTGCGCCTGACCCTGCGTGCCAAGCGTCTGGGCCTGTCGCTGAGCGAAGCCAAGGACATCATCGATGTCTACGACAGCCCACGGGATACGGGCGCGCAATTGCGCAAATTCCTGGAGGTGCTGGGAGGCCACAGGCAGCAACTCGAAGACCGCATGTCGGACCTGCAGATGAACCTGGACGAGGTGCGAGAGCATGAAAACGAAGCCCGTCTGCTGTTGGCGCAGATCGAAGCGAAAAATAATTCATAATTGACGTTTACGTAAACGTAATGTTTAGGGTACGCTGCTGGCACTCGGTCGCTGCTGGCCGACTCCAGACCATCAAGATATTCCAACAGGAGACAAGCCATGACTGCCAACCTTCCAGGACTCAATTTCCAGCTGGGTGAAGACATCGATGCATTGCGTGATGCGGTGCGCGAGTTTGCCCAGAGCGAGATCGCTCCGCGTGCCGCAGAGATCGACCGCAGCGACCAGTTCCCCATGGACCTGTGGCGCAAGATGGGCGATCTGGGCGTGCTGGGCATTACCGTGCCGGAAGCCTGGGGCGGCGCGCAGATGGGTTATCTGGCGCACATGGTGGCCATGGAAGAGATTTCGCGGGCCAGCGCTTCGGTCGGCCTGTCGTATGGCGCGCACAGCAACCTGTGCGTGAACCAGATCAATCGCAACGGCAGCGAAGCGCAGAAGAACAAGTACCTGCCCAAGCTCATCAGTGGCGAGCATGTGGGTGCGCTGGCCATGAGCGAGCCGGGTGCCGGCTCGGACGTGATCAGCATGAAGCTCAAGGCCGAGGACAAAGGCGGCTATTACCTGCTCAATGGCAGCAAGATGTGGATCACCAACGGCCCGGATGCCGACACGCTGGTGGTCTATGCCAAGACCGAGCCGCAAATGGGCGCGCGGGGCGTCACGGCGTTTCTGATTGAAAAAGGCATGGCCGGGTTTTCCGTGGCGCAAAAGCTCGACAAGCTGGGCATGCGCGGCAGCCATACGGGCGAGCTGGTGTTCGAGAACGTCGAAGTGCCCGCGGAAAACGTGCTGGGCGGACTGAACAACGGCGCCAAGGTCCTGATGAGCGGCCTGGACTACGAACGCGCCGTGCTCACGGGCGGACCGCTGGGCATCATGCAGTCGGTGATGGATTCGGTCGTGCCCTACATCCATGACCGCAAGCAGTTCGGCCAGAGCATTGGCGAATTCCAGCTGATCCAGGGCAAGGTCGCAGACATGTACACGGTGCTGCAAGCAGGCCGTTCTTTTGCCTATACGGTCGCTAAAAACCTCGATCTTCTGGGAACTGACCATGTGCGCCAGGTGCGCAAGGATTGCGCCAGCGTCATTCTGTGGTGCGCCGAAAAGGCCACCTGGATGGCTGGCGAAGGGGTGCAAATCTATGGTGGCAATGGGTATATCAACGATTACCCATTGGGCCGGCTGTGGCGGGATGCGAAACTCTATGAAATTGGCGCGGGCACCAGCGAAATCCGCCGCATGCTCATCGGTCGCGAACTGTTCTCCGAAACCTGTTGAGCGGGGGCCCTGCGCGCTTGGATATTGACCATTAGGAACTGCAGATGACAACGACCTCCATCGATGAACTTTTCGCCCATAACCGCACATGGGCTGCCCAAGTGGAGCATGAGCGGCCTGGCTTTTTCACCGGCCTGATGGCGCAGCAAAAGCCGCGCTACATGTGGATCGGTTGCTCGGACAGCCGCGTGCCGGCCAACCAGATCACGGGTCTGGAGCCGGGCGAGATTTTCGTGCACCGCAATGTGGCGAACGTGGTCGCCTCCAGCGATCTGAACTGCCTGTCGACGATTCAGTACGCCGTGGACCAGCTGCATGTGGAGCATTTGATGGTGGTGGGTCACTACGGCTGCGGCGGCGTTCTGGCCGCTCTCGATGACTTGCGCATGGGGCTGGTGGACAACTGGATCCGCCACGTGAAGGATGTGCGCGACAAGCACCGTGAACTGCTGGCGGCGCTGCCCAAGGCCTGGCGCCACGATGCGCTGTGCGAGCTCAACGCCATCGAGCAGGTGATGAATGTCTCGCAGAGCACGGTGATGCAGGATGCCTGGGCCAGCGGCCAGAAGGTCAACCTGCATGGCTGGTGCTATGGGCTCAAGGACGGCCTGATCACCAACTTGCAGATGACTTTGCCAGGCGTTGATGGCGCCGAGCAGGTTTACCAGCAGGCGGTGCAACTGGTCGCCAGCCGCGAGCGCGGCTGATGTCTGTGTAGCCGCTGTACAGGCCAGGTCCGATGTTTCCCCAGCGACTCGATGCTCCGCAGGCGTATGACATCGCCAAGGCGATGATGGATGGCTTCAACCGCCATTACCGCCTGTTTCGCTCCGAGTCGGCGCGGGCCAAGCACCGGTTCGAAACGGCGGACTGGCATGGTCAGCAGCGCGCGCAGCGCGAGCGCATCGAGTTCTATGACTTGCGCGTCAAGGAATGCACGCGCCGTCTGGAAAAGGAGTTCGCGGCCCAAGACCTGCCCATGGCCGTGTGGCAGCAGGTCAAGCTGCATTACATCGGCCTGCTGGTGAACCATTTCCAGCCCGAGCTGGCCGAGACCTTCTTCAACTCGGTGACGACCAAGATCCTGCACCGCACGCATTTCCACAACGATTTCATTTTCGTGCGGCCTGCGGTGAGTACGGAGTACATAGAGAACGAGGACGCCGGCGCACGGCCGACCTACCGCGCCTACTACCCGGCGCAGCAGACGCTGCCTGCGGCGTTGCGGCATATGGTCGAGGATTTCGGCCTGCTGCGGGCGTTCGAGGACTTGCCGCGCGACCTGGACGGCGTCTACCAGGTGATTGCCGGCCAGGGGATGCTCGGCAAGCTGCGCTCGAATTTCCAGATCCAGGTGCTGTCCAGCCTGTTCTACCGCAACAAGGCGGCCTACCTGGTGGCCAAGGTGATCAATGGCTATGCCCAGCTGCCCTTGGTGCTGCCGCTGCTGCATGGCCCCCGGGGCGGGCTGGTGATCGATGCCGTGCTGACCGGGGAAGACGACGTGCAGGCACTGTTCAGCTTTGCCCGGGCCTATTTCATGGTGGACATGGAAATCCCCAGTGCCTACGTGCAGTTCCTGCGCAGTCTGATGCCGGGCAGGCCGCGCGCAGAGCTCTATACCGCGCTGGGCCTGGCCAAGCAGGGCAAGACGCTGTTCTACCGCGATTTTCTGCACCACCTGCGTTATTCCAGTGACAAGTTCCGCATGGCGCCGGGCATCAAGGGCATGGTCATGCTGGTGTTCGACCTGCCGAGCTTTCCCTATGTATTCAAGCTGATCAAGGACTATTACCCGCCGCAAAAGGACACGACGCGCGAGCAGGTCAAGGGCAAGTACCAATTGGTCAAGCAGCACGACCGGGTCGGGCGCATGGCCGACACGATGGAGTACAGCCTGGTGGCGTTTCCGCGCGAGCGCTTCGAGGACGACTTGATCGCTGAAATCGAGAAGTTCGCGCCCAGCCAGCTGGAGATCAGCGACCCCGATGGCGACGGGCGCACGGAGGTGATCATCCGCCACCTGTACATAGAGCGGCGCATGGTGCCGCTCAATCTGTACCTGCAGGAAGCGCTGGACGCCGGACCGCTGGATGAGCGGGCCCAGGCCCAGCTGGCGCACAGTGTGGTCGAGTACGGCAATGCCATCAAGGACCTGGTGGCGGCGAATATCTTCCCGGGGGACATGCTCTGGAAGAACTTCGGTGTCACGCGCCACGGCAAGGTGGTGTTCTACGATTACGACGAGATCGAGTACCTGACGGACTGCAACTTCCGTGAGCTGCCGACGCCGCGCAACGAGGAAGACGAGATGAGCGGCGAGATCTGGTATGCCGTCGGCCCGCGTGATGTGTTCCCGCAAAGTTTCGCGCCGTTTCTGCTGGGCCACCCGGCGGTGCGCGAAGTGTTTCTGCAACACCATGCGGACCTGCTGGAGCCCGCATTCTGGCAGGCCTACCAGCAGCGCATACGCCAAGGCTATGTGCACGATGTCTTTCCTTACGAGCGGGAGCGACGCCTGGCGTGGAATGTGCCGGCGCCGTCCGTCGTCCTGAATGCCGATTCCCCCTGATTCTTTTTCAAACCCATCCTAGGAGACAAAAATGACCGAAGCCATTGTGATCGTGGGCGCTGCCCGCACCCCCATGGGCGCCTTCCAGGGCGACTTTTCCGAGCTCGCGGCCCACGATCTGGGCGGC
>JAMNYN010000482.1 GCA_023622805.1 Pseudomonadota bacterium
CAGGAATTCAAGAGCTTGAAGGACTGCGCCGCGCTCGGTGGGCCCCGATTTTTTCAATAAATCGGTAGTTACCTCCGCAGTGCTGCAGCCGATCTTCGATAAAGTGTCTGAGTGGTTGAGATGGTTTGTCCAGGAGAACTTCAATGAGTCAAAAAGTAGCGTACGTCACGGGGGGAATGGGCGGCATCGGCACGTCGATCTGCCAACGTCTTCACAAGGATGGTTTCAAGGTGATCGCGGGTTGCGGTCCGACCCGCGACTTCAAAAAATGGCTCGATGAGCAAAAGGCACTGGGCTTCGAGTTCCATGCCTCGGTGGGCAACGTCGGTGACTGGCAATCAACGGTCGATGCTTTCAGCGGCGCCAAGGCCGAGCACGGCAAGATCGATGTGTTGATCAACAACGCGGGCATCACGCGTGACCGCATGTTCTTGAAGATGACGCGCGAGGACTGGGATGCCGTCATCGAGACCAACTTGACCTCGATGTTCAACGTCACCAAGCAGGTGATTGGCGACATGGTGGAACAAGGCTGGGGCCGGATCATCAACATCAGCTCGGTCAACGGCGTCAAGGGCCAGGCGGGTCAAACCAATTACTCCGCAGCCAAGGCCGGCATGCACGGCTTCACCATGGCCCTGGCCCAGGAACTGGCCTCCAAGGGCGTCACGGTGAACACCGTGAGCCCAGGCTACATCGGTACCGACATGGTCAAGGCCATTCGTCCCGAAGTGCTGGACAAGATCGTGAGCACGATTCCCGTGCGCCGCCTGGGCGAGCCCAGCGAGATCGCGTCCATCATCGCCTGGCTGGCATCGGAAGAGGGCGGCTATTCCACCGGCGCTGACTTCTCGGTCAACGGCGGCCTACACATGCACTAAAAGGTGTAGTTCGAAAAAAAACCCGCTGAGGCGGGTTTTTTTTATGCCGCAAGAGCGGCAGGTTCTAGAAATAGGGCTCGCTGGCAGCAAAATGCAAACCAGTGTGAGGGGCATGTGCTGGCGGCAGCGTGGCCGGCGCAGCAGGACCCCCTTCTCCGGGCGGCCGGCTCAGTAGCGGGCGGGGGCGCGTTTGCGGTCGCGTTCGTCTTCAGGCCAGGCAGACGTGTGTGCAGTCATGTTCATGTAAAAAGCTCCTGTAATGCTTCTACAACGCGACGGCTTGAGCAGGCGTTGACAGGCAAACGCAAATAAATGAAACGAAAACACGTATTTCGCGCCTGAATTCCCGGAAATATCAAAAAAGATAGCAAAAAACGCAGGCCAGGCCTGCGTTTTTAGAGGTTTTCTGCGAAGGGGTGATGCTTACGCTTCGTTGCCAACTTGGGCCGTCAAACCTTCGATCGTGTCGTTGAGTTCGAGCCAGCGTTCTTCCAGGGCTTCGATCTCGTCATTGCAGGCCTTGAGGCGTTTGCCCGATTCGGCAATCTCCGCGGCGGGCAAAGGCTCGCTCAGGCGCTTTTCCAGCGACGCGCGCTCGGCCGTCAGCAAAGCCAGCTTCTTGTCGTTGGCTTCGAGTTCCTTCTTGAAAGGACGGATGCTGTCGGCCAGCTCCTGGCGGGCCAGGGCGGCCAGGCGGCGCTGTTCCTTCTGGTCCACGGTCGAGGCAGCAGGCGCAGGCGCTGCTGTGACCACCGGGGCGGCGACAGGAGCCAGGGCCGGGGGCGGCGTGGTGGCCGGGTTGGCCGCTTCCTTGAGTTCGTCGCGCTTGGCTTCTTCGCGCAGGCGCTTGGACTCGTCGAGCAGGTAGCGCTGGTAGTCGTCCAGGTCGCCGTCGAACGGGCCCACGGCGCCGCGGCCGACCATCCAGAACTCGTCGCACACGGCGCGCAGCAGGGCCCGGTCGTGGCTGACCAGCATCACGGTGCCTTCGAACTCGTTGAGCGCCATCGACAGCGCTTCGCGCGTGGCCAGATCCAAGTGGTTGGTTGGCTCATCGAGCAGCAGCAGGTTGGGGCGCTGCCAGACGATCATGGCAAGCACCAGCCGCGCCTTTTCGCCACCGCTCATGGTGCCCACGGCCTGCTTGACCATGTCGCCGGTGAAGTTGAAGGTACCCAGGTAGCTGCGCAGATCCTGCTCGCGCGAAGGCTCGCGGCTGTTCGGGCCTTGCTCGCGGGCCAGGCGGATCATGTGCTCCAGCGGGCTGTCGGCGGGCTGCAGAACGTCCAGCTCCTGCTGGGCGAAGTAGCCGATGTTCAGGCCCTTGCCTTCAGTGACCTGGCCGCCCAGGGCGCCCATTTCGTGGGCAATGGTCTTGACCAGCGTGGACTTGCCCTGGCCGTTGGCGCCCAGAATGCCGATGCGCTGGCCGGCCAGCACCGAGCGGCTGACGTTGCGCAAGATGGTAGTCTCGCTGCCGTCTTCGCTGCGGTAGCCGAACGAAGCGTCGGAAATGGCCAGCATGGGGTTGGGCAGGTTGAGCGGTTCCTTGAATTCGAAAGTGAAGTCCGCTTCGGCCAGCACCGGGCCGATTTTCTCCATGCGTTCGAGCGCCTTGACCCGGCTTTGCGCCTGCTTGGCCTTGGAGGCCTGGGCCTTGAAGCGGTCGATGAACTTCTGCAAGTGGGCGATCTTTTCCTGCTGCTTGGCAAAGCTCGCGCCTTGCAGCTCCAGCTGCTGGGCGCGCAGTTCTTCGAACTTGCTGTAGTTGCCGCCGTAGCGGTTGAGCTGGGCGGCGTTGATCTGCAGCGTGACCGTGGTCACGGCGTCGAGGAATTCGCGGTCATGGCTGATCACGATCATGGTGCCGGTGTAGCGCTTGAGCCAGGCTTCCAGCCAGACCAGGGCGTCCAAGTCCAAGTGGTTGGTAGGCTCGTCGAGCAGCAGCAGATCGGACGGGCACATCAGCGCGCGGGCGAGCTGCAGGCGCATGCGCCAGCCGCCCGAGAAGCTGTCCACGGGGTTGTTGAGCTCGGAGGACTTGAAACCCAGGCCCAGGATCAGCGCCTGGGCGCGGGCTTCGGCGTCATGGGCGCCGGCATCGGCGAGGTCGCAATAGGCCTGGGCAATGGCCATGCCGTCTTCACCGGCTTCGGCTTCTGCCAGCACTTGCTGGGCTTCGGCCAGGCGGGTGTCGCCGGCGAGCACGAACTGCGTGGCCGGCTCGTCGGTTTCGGGCATGTTCTGCGCGACCTGGGCCATGCGCCACTGGCGCGGCTTGGAGAATTCGCCGCCGTCTTCGGTCAGCTCGCCGGTGAACAGGGCAAACAAGGTGGACTTGCCCGCGCCGTTGCGGCCCACCAGACCGACTTTTTCGCCCGGGTTGATGGTGGCTGTCACTTGGTTGAGCAGTACTTTGGCCGATCGGCGCAAGGTGACGTTCTTGAGGGTAATCATGGGTATTCAGTGTCCAGGGCGTGGCAAAGCCACGTAAGCAGGCGCTGCGGGCCCGCCAAGAAAAGAAGTCTGGTGTCCGCCGCAGCTTCGCAAAGCCGGAGCGGGCGGGCGTTCAGGGGTTGGCGAGCGCGTAGCGCACCAGCGCCTGACGGGTGATCAGCAGCACCTGCTCGTCACCCGAGGAAGTCTCCAGCCAGAACACCAGCAGTCCGGGGAAGGCTGCTTCGAAATAGGGGCGCTCGTTTCCGTTTTCCAGTATCAACACGGCATTGTCACGCATGCGGCTGGGCGCGTCGCGCAGCAACTGGGTGATGAAGTCCATGCCGTCTTCGCCGCCGGCCAGGGCCAGCACCGGCTCGGCCTGGTACTCGGCCGGCAGCTTGGCCATGCTCTGGGCATTGACGTAGGGCGGATTGCACAGAATCAGGTCCCAGGGGCCGGGCGTGGCGGCCATGCCGTCGGATTCGACCAGCTGCACGCGCTCTTGCAGGTCGTGGCGGTCAACATTGATGCGGGCCACGGCCAGGGCGTCGGGCGACAGGTCGGCGCCCGTGACTTGCACTTCGGGGTAGGCCATGGCGGCCAGGCAGGCCAGGCTGCCGTTGCCGGTGCACAGGTCGAGCACGTCGCGGGTCTCGTCGCTGAGCCATTCGTCGATGGAGCCATCGGCCAGCAATTCGGCGATGAAGCTGCGCGGCACGATGGAGCGCTCGTCGATGTAGAACGGCACGCCTTGCAGCCAGGCTTCCTGGGTCAGGTAGGCGGCGGGCTTGCGCGTGCGGATGCGCTCGTCGAACAGCGCAGCCACCTGGGCTTGCTGTGCGGCGTCGACGGCTTGGCCGGCCAGAGCGGCATCGTCCAGATCGCTGTCCAGGGGCAGGCCCAGGCGCCACAGCACCAGCCAGGAGGCTTCGTCATGGGCGTTGGTCGTTCCGTGGCCAAAGGCCACGCCAGCGGCGGTGAGTGCGCTGGCACCGGACGCGATGAGTGCGCCAATGGTCGTGCCGTGCACGGCTTGGGGTTCTGTCATGAGGCTTTCGGTCACGCCACAGCGGATGCTGCCGGGCCCACAAGGGCTTGGGCATGCAGGTTCTCCAGCGTGCGGCGGTAGATGTTGGTCAAGGGCGCGATATCGGCCAATGCCACATTTTCGTCGATCTTGTGGATACTCGCGTTGGGTGGGCCCATTTCTATGACCTGATCGCAGATTTGGGCGATGAAACGCCCGTCGCTGGTGCCGCCCGTGGTCGACAGTTCGGTTGTCAGGCCGGTCTCTTGCAGGATGGCCTGCTGCACGGCCGCCACCAGGCTGCCGGGCGTGGTGAGAAACGGCAGGCCGCCCACGGTCCAGTCGAGGCTGTACTCGAGGCCATGGCGATCGAGCAGGGCATGGACCCGGGCTTGCAGGCTTTCGGCCGTGGATTCGGTGCAGAAGCGGAAATTGAAATCGATCACCACGCTGCCGGGAATCACATTGCTCGCGCCCGTGCCGCCGTGGATGTTGCTGATCTGCCAGCTGGTGGGCGGGAAAAAGGCATTGCCCTGGTCCCAGACGGTGGTGGCCAGCTCGGTCAGCGCCGGTACGGCCTGGTGGATGGGGTTGCGCGCCAGCTGGGGGTAGGCGATATGGCCCTGGATGCCCAGCACCGTGAGTTTTCCGCTCATTGTGCCGCGCCGGCCGTTCTTGATCATGTCGCCCGTGCGCTCCACGGCCGTGGGCTCACCGACGATGCAGTAATCGAGCCGCTCGCCGCGTGCGCGGAACTGCTCCACCACCACCTTGGTGCCGTCGATCGATGGGCCTTCCTCGTCGCTGGTCAGCAAAAAGGCGATATCGATCATGGGCTCGGGCGTCGCGGCCAGAAACTCTTCCACCGCCACGACAAAGGCGGCGATCGAGGTTTTCATGTCGCTGGCGCCGCGCCCGAACAGCCGGCCGTCGCGGTGGGTGGGCGTGAACGGCGGGCTGCTCCACTGTTCGAGCGGACCCGTGGGCACGACGTCGGTGTGGCCGGCAAACACCAGGGTCTTGCGCGGCGCTGCGCCGTCAGGGCGCGTCGACTGGCGCTTGGCCCAGAGGTTTTGCACGCGAAAGCTGTCCGGGCCGCTGTCCAGACGCTCGCAGGCAAAGCCCAGCGGCGCCAGGCGCGCGGCGATGAGGTCCAGGCAACCCGCATCTTCGGGGGTGACGGAAGGAAGGCTGATGAGTTGCTCGGCCAGTTGCAGGGTGCGGGACATGGGAAGTGGGGGAGTTGGGTGTGCTGGGCAGCAGGGGCGTCAGCCGCCCGCGCCGATGTCCAGCACGATTTCTGTAAAGGATGGCCGGTCGTCTTCGGCTTTTGTCGCGGTGCTGGTGTCCGTGCTGGGCGGCGGCGTCGGCGTTTTGGCCGAAGGCGAAAAATCGTTTTGCAGGCGCCACATCAGATTGGTGGGCGAGTCGGCATGGGCCAGGCCTTCCTTGCGCTCGATCTTGCCGGCATGGATCAGCGCGGCCAGGGCTTCCTCGAAAGTCTGCGAGCCTTCGGCCATGGACTTCTCCATGGCGTCGCGCACGCCCGAGAAGTCG
>JAMNYN010000695.1 GCA_023622805.1 Pseudomonadota bacterium
GGACATGATCGTCAGCGGCGGCGAGAACGTGTACTCGGCCGAAGTCGAGAACGCCATCGCGCAGATTCCCGAAGTGCTGATGTCGGCCGTGATCGGCGTGCCCGACGACAAATGGGGCGAGCGCGTGCATGCGGTGGTGGTGCTGCGCCCCGGCGCGGCGCTCGAAGCCCAGGCGCTGATCGCCCATTGCCGCAGCCAGATCGCGGGCTACAAGTCGCCGCGCAGCGTGGAGTTCCGCGATGCCCTGCCGCTGTCGGCCGCCGGCAAGCTGCAGAAGTTCGAATTGCGCAAGCCCTTCTGGGCCGGCCGCGATCGCCTGGTGAACTGATCCCTACGAGAAGGAAAATCCCCATGGCCATCGATTTCCGTCGCTCCTGGAGTGACGCAGACCTGGATTTGTACCGCGACAGCGTGGTGCGCTTCATCGAGACCGAAATGCTGCCACACGACGAAGAGGCGCGCAAGCGCGGCAACGTCGGCCACGCCATCTGGCGCAAGGCCGGCGCGCTGGGCCTGCTGTGCGCCGACATTCCCGAGGAATACGGCGGCGGCGGCGGCGACTTTCGCCACGAAGCCGTGTTCTACGAGGAAATGGCGCGCCGCGCGCTCACGGGCATGAGCACTTCGGTGCACTCCATCGTCGCGCACTACTTTCTCAACCACGGCACGCCAGCGCAAAAGCAGAAGTACTTGCCGCGCCTGGCGCGCGGCGAGCTGGTCGGCGCCATCGCCATGACCGAGCCCGGCGCGGGCTCCGACCTGCAAGGCGTGCGCACACGGGCGGTGAAGGACGGCCAGGGCTATGTGATCAACGGCTCCAAGACTTTCATCACCAACGGCTTTCTGGCCGGCGTGGTGCTGGTGGTCGTCAAGACCGATCCCACGCAGGGCGCCAAGGGCACGTCCATCCTGATCGTCGAGACCGAAGGCTGCCAGGGCTACCGCGTGGGCCGCGTGCTCGACAAGATTGGCATGAAGGCCCAGGACACTTCCGAGCTGTTCTTCGACGACGTGCGCGTGCCGGCCGACGCCTTGCTGGGCGGCAGCGAAGGCCAGGGCTTTTTCCAGCTGATGGGCGATCTGCCCTACGAGCGCACCATCATCGGCCTGAGCGCGCTGGCCACCATGGAAGGCGCCTACCAGGCCACGCTGGACTATGTGCGCGAGCGCAAGGCCTTCGGCCAGCCCATCGCCGAGTTCCAGAACACCAAGTTCAAGCTCGCCGAAATCGCCACCCAGATCAAGGTCGGCCGGGCCTTCATCGACCGCTGCGTCGAAGACCTGGTCGCGGGCAAGCTCGACACGGCCACGGCCTCCATGGCCAAGCTCTGGGGCTCGGAGGCCCAGGGCCGCGTGATCGATGAATGCCTGCAGCTGTTCGGCGGCTACGGTTTCATGAACGAGTACATGGTCGCGCGCATGTACTCCGACGCGCGCGTGCAGCGCATTTACGGCGGCACGAACGAGATCATGAAGGAGGTGATTTCCCGTGCATTATAAAAAGAGGCACCCCCTGAGCCGCTGCCGCGTCATGGGCCGCCCCGTCTCCCCCCTCTCTCGCTTCGCGGGAGGGGGGCGGCAACCTCGCTGCGCGGCGGCGCTTGCTCGTTGCCCCATTGCTGGGCGGCGCCAGTTGCGTGGGCTGTGGGTCGCGCGAGCGCTATGGATACCTGACAGCTTTCATTGGGAGGTCCTGGCATGAGCGTACTTGAACTGCGCGAGGAGGGCGGCATCGCCTGGCTCACCATGAACCGGCCCGAGCGGCTCAATGCGCTCAACGCCGAGCTGGTGCAGGCGCTGCGCGACTATTTTCTGGGGTTGAGCGCGCGCAGCAGTGCGCGGGTGGTGGTGCTGCAGGGCGCGGGCCGGGCGTTTTGCGCGGGGCTGGACCTCAAGGACCACGCGGCCAGCAGCGAGACACGCTCGGTGCCCGAAGTGCTGGAACAGCAAAAAGGCATACGCGACATCATGCTGGCCATGCGCCGCTGTCCGCAGCCCATCATCAGCCTGGTCCAGGGCGCGGCCAGCGGCGGCGGCTTTGGGCTTGCGCTGGCTTCGGACATCCGGCTGGCGACGCCCGACGCGCGCATGAACGCGGCCTTCATCCGCATCGGCCTGTCGGCCTGCGACGTGGGCGTGAGCTATTTTCTGCCGCGCATGGTGGGCAGCTCGGTCGCTGCCGAGTACCTGCTCACCGGGCGCTTCATGGATGTGCAGCGCGCCCAGGCCTTGGGCCTGGTCAGCCGTGTCGCACCGCTGGCCGAACTGCAGGCCGAAGCCCAGGCACTGGCCGACGACATGCTGCACGCCACGCCGCTGGGCCTGCGCCTGACCAAGGACGCGCTGGGCTTCGCGGTGGATGCGCCCAGCATGGAGGCGGTCATCGCCATGGAGGACCGCAACCAGGTGCTGTGCACCCAGACCGCCGATTTCCGCGAAGGCATGCAGGCCTTCCTCGACAAACGCCCACCCCACTACCTCGGCCGCTGAGCGGCCCGCAAGGAATCCCATGACGCTCGATGATCTGGTCTACAAGCCCGGCCTGCTGGCCGGCAAGCGCTACCTCGTGACGGGCGGCGGCAGCGGCCTCGGCCGGGTGATGAGCGAGGCCTTGCTGCTGCTCGGCGCCGATGTCTATATCTGCGGGCGGCGTGAGGCGGTGCTGGAGCAGACCGCCGCCGAGCTGATGGCCGCGCACGGCGGGCGCGTGGTCGCCAAGGCCTGCGACATCCGCCAGGACGCGCAGATCAGCAGCATGCTCGACGCCATCTGGGCCGACGGCGGCGCGCTCGACGGCCTGATCAACAACGCCGCCGGCAACTTCGTCAGCCGCACCGAAGACCTGTCGCCACGCGCTTTCGACGCCATCGCCAGCATCGTCTTTCGCGGCAGCTTTTGCATGACGCTGGACTGCGGCAAGCGCTGGCTGGCCGAAGGCAAGTCGGCGTCGGTGCTGTCGATTCTCACCACCTGGGTCTGGAACGGCTCGCCTTTCACCGTGCCTTCGGCCATGTCCAAGGCCGGCCTGCACGCCATGACCCAGTCGCTGGCCGTGGAGTGGGCCGGCCGCGGCATACGCTTCAACGCCATCGCGCCGGGCCTGTTCCCCACCGAAGGCATGAGCGCGCGGCTGAACCCGGGCGGCGGCGAGCACAAGACCGAACGCAACCCCATGGAGCGCAACGGCCGCATGCCCGAGCTGGCCAACCTCGCGGCCTTCCTGCTGGGCCCGGGCTCGGAATACATCAACGGCCAGACCATTGCCATCGACGGCGGCCAGTACCAGGCGACCGGCGGGAATTTTTCGCGCATGGCGGACTGGAGCGATGCCGACTGGCGGCGCGCGCGTGAGAACATCGCCCAACAAGACACCAAGGACCGGAGACAACGCCATGGCTGAGACCCAGAGATTCCACGACCGCGTAGCGCTGCAACTGGACGACGACGGCGTCGCCCAGCTGCGCCTGTCGCGCCCCGACAAGATGAACGCCATCGACGCCGGCATGTTCGCCGGCCTGGTGGCCGCCGCCGAAGCCTTGCAAGCGATGCGCGGCCTGCGCGCCGTGGTGTTGCACGGCGAAGGCCGGTCTTTTTGCGCGGGCCTGGATATGGCCAGCTTCGGCCGCATGAGCGAAGGCGGCGCGGTCGCCAACGGCCTGAACGACTTGCTGGAGCGCACCCACGGCCTGGCCAACCAGCCGCAGCAGGTGGCCTGGGCCTGGCGCGAACTGCAAGTGCCGGTGATCGCCGCCGTGCACGGCGTGGCCTTTGGCGGCGGCCTGCAGATCGCGCTGGGCGCCGATGTGCGCTATCTCGCGGCGGACACCCGCATGTCGGTGATGGAAATGCACTGGGGCCTGGTGCCCGACATGGCCGGCATCCCGCTGATGCGCGAGCTGCTGCGCTCCGACGTGGCGCGCGAGCTGGTGTTCAGCGCGCGCATCGTCGAAGCCGAGGAGGCCTGCCGCATCGGCCTGGGCACGCGCCTGTGCGCCGACCCGCTGGCCGAAGCACTGGCCCTGGCACGCGGCATCGCCGGGCGCAACCCCGACGCGGTGCGCGGCGCCAAGCGCCTGCTCAATCAGGCGGCGGACAGCGACGCGGCAGCACTGCTGATGGCCGAGTCGGTGGAGCAGGCCCAACTGATAGGCAGCGCCAACCAGCGCGAAGCCGTGCTGGCGGTGATGGAAAAGCGCGCGGCGCGCTTCCAGGACTAAGAGCGTTCAGGGCGCAGGCTTCAGCGAATCACGCCCAGCTTGCGTGCAATCGCCACGGCCTGGGTGCGGCTCTTGGCATCGAGCTTCATATTGATGTTGCGTAGATGCGTGCGCACCGTGCTGTCCGAGACGAACAGCTTCTCGGCCATGGCATTGTTGGAATAGCCTTCGGCCAGCAGCTGCAGCACGCGAATCTCCTTGCGCGTGAGCGGCTCCTTGCTGCTGTCCAGGCTGGGCGCCGTGGCGCTGGGCGCGGCCATCGGTCCCAGCGCCTGCAGCAGGCGTTGCAGGTATTCGGCCAGGATGGGGTCGCGGCGATGGCCGTCGCGGCGGTGGCCGCTGCCACGGTGGCCGTCGCCACGGTGGCCGTCGCTGCCGGCTTCCTGCGCCGCGATGGCATAGCGGTGCACCAGCAGGCCCACGGCCGGGCCTTCGTCCAGGATCAGGCGCATGAAGCCTTCCTGGCTGGAGGTCTGCAGCACGCCGCCGATTTCCTCCATGGCCGCGGCCACGTCGCCCGTGCGCTGCAAGGCCAGCGCCCGCAGCAGGCGCAGCTTGAGCGCACGGCGGCAGCGGGCCGAGGCCAGCGCCGCATGCAGTTCGGCATCCAGCGCGGTGAGCGCGACCTGCGGGTCGCCGAAGCAGATCTCCCAGCGCGCGCGGGCCAGCGTCAGGTAGTCGAGGTCGTGCGAAGGCAGGCGGTGCCGCCGCGCGCGTTCCCACAGGGCGGGATTGTCGGCGCGCGCGCGCTCGTCGCGCGAGGCCGGGCCGTTGCCCTGCAGCAGCAGTATGCGCGCGCGCTCGAGCTTGGCGCCGGCCACCACGCGCGGCAACTGGCGGTGGTGGCCCAGGTACTCGAGCTCGGTCAGCGCCTGGAAAGCGGCGTCGATGCCGCCGGTGTAGAAAGCGATGCGCGAGCGCATCACGTGGCTCAGAATCATGTGGTCGGGCAAGCCCACGTCGCGCGCCAGAGGCAGGTAGACATTGAGCAGGTGGTCGGCCTGCTGCAGCTGGTTGACTTCGTAGACCACGCTGGCGTAGAGCACGCCGGCCCAGGCATTGCCCTGGCTGTGGTTGTACGACACCGCATGGGTCGAGTCCACGGCCATGCGAAAGCGCGCCGTCGCTTGCCGCAAGCGGCCGCCCAGCAGGTCGTGCATGCCTTCCAGCGATTCGGTGTACATGCGGTTGAAGTTGCTGTTGCCCTGGCGGCTGCGCGCCGCGTCGAGCAGGCGCTGCGATTCGTGCTGCTCGCCCACGACTGAGAGGATGTTGGCCATGGCGTTGAGCAGCGTGCTGTCGACGAAGGGCAGGCCCGTGGGCAGACGCGCCAGGCTGGCGCGGCCGATTTCGTAGGCCTCGTCATAGCGGTCCTGCATGGCCAGCAGCAGCGGCGTCAGTGCGTGCACGCTGGCGCGCACTTCGGGGATGGAGCTTTCGGCGCAGCCCGACTCCTCGAGCTGCTTCATCGCTTCCCAGGGGCCGTGGGTGAAGCAGGTCGCCCACAGCGCGATCAACTGCAGCGACGGGTGTGCGCGCAGCTGGTGGGCGGGGATGGCCGAGAACCAGCGCGTCAGAATGCGCATGCGGCCTTGCTCCAGAAAGCCTTCGGCATAGCTGTCGAGCAGGGTCAGCGCGTGCGGGTGGTCGCCGCCTTCGATGGCGTGGTCTATGGCGGGCACG
>JAMNYN010000595.1 GCA_023622805.1 Pseudomonadota bacterium
GCAGCAGGACAACGGTGCCGCGGCTGCGGGTGCCGCGTTCGGCGCGCTGGGCACCAAGGTCGAGGGCGACACGGTGATCGAAGGCGGCTTTATCGTGAACTACCCCGCCGACCAGGCCTGGGCCTTCATGGCCGACCTTCCTGCCGTGGCCAGCTGCCTGCCAGGCGCGCAGCTGACCGAGCACGAGAAGCTGGCCGACGGCGGCGAGCGCGTCAAGGGCGGTGTGGGCATCAAGTTCGGCCCCATGGCAGCGGCCTTCAACGGCAGCGCCACACTCGTGCGTGATGATGCCAATCGCGCAGCCGTGCTCAAGGGAACGGGCACCGATACGCTGAGCCAGTCGCGCGCGTCCGGGAACGTCGCTTTCATCGTGCAGCCCATGGACGACGGGCGCGCCCGCGTGGCGGTCAATCTCGGCTTCAGCCTGCAAGGCCCGCTGGCCCAGTTCTCGCGCTCCGGTCTGGTCAAGGACTTCGTGGGGCGCCTGATCCAGGAGTTCGGCAAGAACGTCAACCTGCGGATGGACCCCAACCGTTCGGCCGACGATCCCTTGCCGGTGGCCAAGCTCAATGCGTTTGCGCTGGGCTGGAGCGTGCTGGTCGGGCGCATCAAGCGGCTGTTCGGCGCGCAGTGAGCCCGGGTGGGGCTGAGATCAGCGGGAAAGCGGCTGCTCTCGCCCGGCCAGAAACCCCATGACCGCGGCCACCAGCGCCAGGGCGGCACAGATGCCCAGGGGGGCCTGCCAGCTGCCCAGCGCGTCGTGCAGCGCGCCCATGGCCATGGGCCCGGCGGCGGCCAGCAGGTAGCCGACGCTTTGCGACATGCCGGACAGCGCGGCGGCCTGGTGGGCGTTGTGGGTCCGCAGTCCGATGAAGGCGAGTCCCAGGATGATGCCTGCGCCGGTGCCCATGCCAAACAGAATCGACCAGACCCATGCCAGCTCGGGCATCACCATCAGGCCCAGCAGCGCCACTGCCGAGAGAAAGGCCACGGCGGCGGCCGGCAGGCGCTGGTCACGCATGCGGCTGAGCAAAGGGCCGAGTACCAGACCCGGCACGGCGGTGGCCAGTTGCAGCACGCCATGCTGGGAGCCGGCCTGTGCGGGCGACAGACCGGCGTCGATCAGCATCGTCGGCAGCCAGCCAATGGCCACGTAGTAGATGGTCGAGTTCAGGCCCAGGAACAGGGTCACCTGCCAGGCCAGGGCCGAGTTCCAGACCTTGGCCGCCGGTGTCGGTGCCGTGGTCGGTGCGACCGGTCGGGTAGAGGCGCCGGACTGTGCCACCCAGACGGCCAGCGCCGCCAGAGGCAGAAGGCCCAAGGCCAAGAGCGCGAAGCGCCAGCCTCCGGCCTGGGCCAGCGGCACGGCGGCGGTTGAGGCCAGCGCCGCGGCGACGCCCATGGCGAGTGCGTAGCTTCCGGTCAAGGATGTGACATGGCCCGGAAAATCGCGCTTGACCAGGCTGGGCAGCAGCACGTTGCCCACGGCAATGCCCACGCCGATGAGGGCGGTGCCGGCATACAGGCTCCACTCGGGACCGGCGGAGCGCAGCCCGATGCCCAGCACAATGGCCGCCAAGGCCCCGAGCAGTGATTTCTCCAGTCCGTAGCGGCGTGCAAACAGGGCTCCGAATGGCGAGACCAGGGCGAAGGCCAGCAGCGGCAGCGTGGTCAACGCGCCGGCGGCCGTGGTACTCAGGCCAAAATCCGCGCGTATGGGATCCAGCACTGGTGCCAGGGCGGTGATGGGCGCACGCAGGTTGGCGGCAATCAAGAGAATGCCGACCAGAAGGGCCATTCGACTGGCAGCCCGGGGCGTCGCTAAGGTATTCATAGTTGCCTTCTTTAGGTGAATACCCTGACTTTAGAGATTGCCGGTCCGCACAGATATAGAAGAAAAGACTACTGATCGCTAAAAAATGACAACCAACAGCCCACTCATCCAGTCGCTTCACTGTTTTGATCCGGACGCGGTGGACCGACCCGTGGTCGGGTTGCGGGTCGAGGTGGGCCAGCACGGCAGCGAGCAGCCCGTCCACAGGCACCACAAGGGCCAGCTGGTGCTGGCCGTGCACGGTGGCGTGACCTGCGAAGTGCCCAAGGCCATGTGGATGGTGCCGCCGCAGCATGCGGTCTGGATTCCTGGCGGCATGCCGCACAGCAACCGCGCCACCGACAACGCCAGGATCTACTTTCTCTTCATAGCGCCGGATGCCGCGCAGATGCCCAGCGAGTGCTGCACCCTGGCCATCAGCCCTTTGCTGCGTGAACTCATACGCTACCTCGCCGAGCAGGCGCCGGACTATCCTCGCCAGGGCGCGACCGCGCGTGTGGTGGCCGTGCTGCTGGAGCAGTTGGTGGCGGCGCCCGTCGAGCAGCTGCATTTGCCCATTTCGGGGCACCCCAAGATCCGCTGCATCACCGAGGCCCTGGCGCAGGACGCCGCAGACCGCACGACGTTGACGCAGTGGGCGCAGCGCCTGGCCATGAGCGAGAGGTCGCTGGCGCGGCTGGTGAAGAAGGAGACGGGGCTGACTTTCGGCCGCTGGCGCCAGCAGCTGCATCTGATCGTGGCCTTGCACCAGCTGGCATCGGGAACGTCGGTGCAGCAGGTCGCGGGCAAGCTGGGCTATGACTCGGTGACCGCGTTCATCACCATGTTCAAGAAAGCCCTGGGCCAGTCGCCGACCCACTATTTCGCCGCGCTGCGGCAGGGGGATGGCTGAGAGCCTCCAGCCGCGCTTGTGGTTACAGTCCTGCTCGCAAGAAAAACATCGACAAGCAACGGAAGCGGGGATGGAGAAATGAAAGCAGTCTGGTACGAGCGGCAGGGTCTGGCGCAGGAAGTGCTCATCTACGGTGAAATGGAGACGCCCCAGCCAGGGCCTGGCGAAGTCCGTGTGTGCCTGAGCGCTTCGGCGGTGAATCCGGCCGATGCAAACCGGCGCTCCGGGCGCCTGCATGCAATGGAGTACGCGCGGATCATTCCCCACAGCGATGGCGCGGGCGTCATCGACGCGGTGGGCGCGGGGGTGCGTGCGGAGCGCGTCGGCGAGCGTGTATGGATTTACTTTGGCCAGCGCGGCCGGGCTTTCGGCACGGCCGCGCAGTACATCTGCCTGCCCGAGGAATTGGCGAGCGAACTGCCGGCGCATGTCAGCGAGGTGGAAGGCGCCTGCCTGGGCATTCCCTGCATGACGGCCTGCTGCGCCTTGTTCGACGAGAAACCCATTGCCGGCGGCGTGGTGCTGGTGACCGGCGGCGCCGGGGCCGTCGGCCACTACGCCGTGCAGCTCGCCAAATGGGGTGGCGCCAAGGTCATCGCCACCGTGAGCGGCCCGGAAAAGGCCGAACATGCGCGCCGCGCCGGCGCCGATGCCGTGATCGACTACACCCAGGCCGATGCCTGGCAGCAGGTGCAGAGCGCCGCCGGCCCGCAAGGCGTGCAACGCGTCGTCGATGTCGATGCGGTGGCCAACAGCGAGCTGGTGCTCAAGGTGGTCGGCGATGGCGCGACCTGGGTGAGCTATGCGATCGGACCGCGGGCCATGGCCGCGCTGCCCATGGCGCAGATCATCCGCAAGAACCTGACGCTGCGCGGCCTGTACCTGGCTGGCCTTTCGGCAGCGGCGCGGCGCGACGCGCAACTGAGTGTGCATCGCTGGATCCATGAGACGTCGGGTGCGCTGCACAGCGTGGACCGGCGCTTTCCGCTGCACCAGACGGCGCAGGCCCATCTCGCGGTGGAAGCGAAGAACAAGCTCGGCACCGTCGTGGTGTTGTGCGATTCACCTGCCGCACCGAACAGGCCCTAGTCCGGCGGATCGGCCCAGCGCGGTGCCGTATCGGGCTTGGCAGCCTGGCCAGCCGGCGCCTGGCGAAACAGCGCTTCTATGCACTGGCGCAGCCAGACCTTGGCCGGCTCCTGGGCGAAGCGCCGGCTCCAGTGCAACGCGACCGCGAAGCGGTGGTCGGGCAGCTCGGCGTCGAGCAGGGCGTAGCCGCCGCCGCGCACAAAGCCGGCCGCCAGCTCGTGGGGCATGACCACGGCCAGGTCGGTCTGGCTGACGATGGACGGCACGGCCAGGAAGTGGGCTGCCGACAGGCGGATGCGGTCGGTCAGTTCCAGCGCCTGCAGGATGCGCAGGGTCTCCGAGTGCGAGCGCACGGCGACGAATTCCAGCTGCCGCAGCTGGGCCAGCGCCAGTTTCGTGCCCCGCCGGGTCTTGAGCAGCGGGTGCTGGCTGCGCAGCATCACGCTGTAATGGTCGTGCAGCAGCACGCTGCTCTGGGTGCTGTGCACGCCGGGCAGAAAGCCTATGGCCGCGTCCAGCGTGCCCCGGTCCAGGGCGTCGGCGATGTCGGCCAGCGGCAGGGGCAAGGTTTCGATGCGCACGCCTGGCGCCTGGGCATGCAGCGCCGACATCAGCGACGGCAAAAAGCGCGCTTCGCCGATGTCGCTCAGGTGCAGGCGAAACACCTGCTGCGCTTGCAGAGGGTTGAAGGACTGGGCTTCACCCAGGCCGACTTCCAGCGCGGCCAGGGCGGCGCGCACCACCACGGCCAGGCGCTCGGCGCGTGGCGTGGGGCGCATGCCGCCGTGCACCCGTTCGAACAAGGCATTGCCCAGCAGAAGCCGCAGGCGGGTCACGGCCTGGCTGGCAGCGGGCTGGGACAGGCCCAGTTCTTCGGCCGCACGGCTGACGCTGCCATGGCGAAAGACGGCGTCGAACACGCGCAGCAGGTTGAGGTCCAGGGTATTGATGTCCACGGTATATCCATTAAATGAATATCTCTTAGATGATTTATTCAATTGCTGGAAATTATCGCCCCATGCACCATGCAGGCCATGCCATGCGCCGGGAAGGTCCGCGCGCAGACCGTTGAGGAGCCCTGTTGTGCAAGAGACCCCCCCTGTGAATTCCGCCGCCTGTACGGTGCGCCATGCCGTGATCGACCTGTTGCGCCAGCTGGGCATGACCCATGTCTTCGGCAACCCGGGCTCGACCGAGCTGCCGCTGTTTCGCGATTTCCCTGAAGATTTTTCCTATGT
Organism: Pseudomonadota bacterium; assembly: GCA_023622805.1. Classification (GTDB taxonomy): domain Bacteria; phylum Pseudomonadota; class Gammaproteobacteria; order Burkholderiales; family Burkholderiaceae_C; genus Comamonas; species Comamonas bellezanensis. Next base: position 5,054 of record JAMNYN010000595.1, read on the forward strand.
GCTGGGCCTGCAGGAAGCGGTGGTGGTCGGCATGGCCGACGGCTACGCCCAGGCCATGCGCCGGGCGAGCTTTGTGAACCTGCATTCGGCCGCGGGCGTGGGCCATGCCATGGCCAACATCTTCACTGCGTTCAAGAACCGCACGCCTATGGTGATCACCGCCGGCCAGCAGGCGCGCTCCATCCTGCAGTTCGATCCTTTCCTGCATTCGAGCCAGGCGGCCGAGCTGCCCAAGCCCTATGTGAAGTGGAGCTGCGAGCCGGCCCGCGCCGAAGACGTGCCCCAGGCGCTGGCCCGGGCCTATTACATCGCCATGCAGGAGCCCCGGGGTCCGGTGCTGGTGTCGATTCCGGCCGACGACTGGGAGCACCCGGCGGAGCCGATCACGGTGCGCGACGTGGGCTTTGAAGCCTGCGCCAACCCGCGCGTGCTGGACCTGATCGCCCAGGCCCTGGACCGTGCCCAGGCCCCGGCTCTTGTAGTGGGCGCGGCCGTGGACCGCGGCGCGGCCTGGGATGCGGTGGTGGCCCTGGCCGAACGCCACCAGGCCCGGGTGTATGTGGCGCCGATGTCGGGGCGCTGCAGCTTTCCCGAGGACCATCCGCTGTTCGCCGGTTTCCTGCCGGCGATGCGCGAACGCATAGTGCAGCTGCTCGGCGGCCATGACGTGGTGTTCGCCGTGGGCGCGGCGACGTTCACCTACCACGTGGAAGGCCAGGGGCCGCACATCCCCGCCGGCACGGCGCTGTACCAGCTGATCGAAGACCCGGCCATCGCCGCCTGGGCTCCCGTGGGGACCGCGGCCGTGGGCAATATCCGCCTGGGCGTGCAGGAACTGCTGGC
>JAMNYN010000444.1 GCA_023622805.1 Pseudomonadota bacterium
GCGGCGTGAGAGTGCCATGGTGTCAGAGAAAGTCATTGAAGCGTCCGTTGATCCAGGCGAAATCGTCCTTGACCAGATCGTTGGTGCGCACATCCATGTCGATCTGGTTTTGCAGCACTCGGCCGCTGGCGTCGAGCTCGTATTCGAACTTGACGGAAATCTCTTCTTGCGGGTCGCCGTTGACCATCATGTAGCAGAGGTTGTCGGGCAACACGGCCACGACTTCCTTGCCCGACACGCGTTCGGCGATGTTGCGCGCGACGATCTTGCCAATGGCGTTGGCCACGTGTGCGCTCTTGGGGTAATGGCCGAACTGGCTGGAAACAAAGCCCATCAAGTCGCCCACGAAGTACACGCTGTCATCGGAGTTGGCCGTGAACAGGCGTGGGTGCATGTCGGCCCAGCCCGTGGGCTTGCCGTCGGCGCCTTTGCCTATCAGGCCCGCATGCCAGACCATGTCCGAGGCCTGGTGGGGCGGCATCAACACGGCATCGTCGAAATCGAAATCGCCCGCGGCTGTCTTGATGCGCTTGTTGAAAGGGTCGACTTCCTTGACCCCGGCATTGGGCACATGGGTGATGATGTCCGGATACAGCTCTTCGAACGCGGCGCGGTAGCCTTCGCCGATGGGGCCGATCTTGGGCTTGGGGTCGAGGATCAGGATCTTGCCCGGGATCTTGTTCTTCTTCATGTGCCAGGCCATGAGGCAGGCGCGCTCATAGGGCGAAGGCGGGCAGCGGTGCGGCGGCGGCGGCAGCGTCATCACCATCACGCCGCCCTTGAACTCGTGGAGCTTGCGCTTCAAGGCGAACATTTCGCCGTTCGGAATATAGGCGTTGGGGAAATGGGTGCGGGTGTACTCGCTGGCCTTGCGGTCGTTGCCGAACCAGGCGTCATAGGCGTTGCGAATGCCGCCGGCCAGAATCAGGTAGTCGTAATCGACATTGCCCTGGGCCGTGCGCACGATCTTCTTGTCGCGATCGAAGCCCGTGACTTCGGTGTTGACCAGCGTATAGCCGTATTTGTTGGCCGGGCCCAGCATGTCGCGGTTGACGAAATCGGTGTTGACGATATCGATCAGCCACTTGTTGCTCATGGGGCCGGACCAGAAGCTGGGGTTGCGCTCCAGCAGCACCACATCGGCCTGGGGAATCAGTTCGCGCAGGTAGCGGGCCGCGGTCATGCCGCCCCAGCCGCCGCCGCAGATCACGATGCGCGGGCCCTTGCCGGTGCGCGGCAAGAGCTGGGTCTGGCTATGAATGGCCGTGGGAAAGGCCAGACCGGCCGTGGGCAGGGCGGCCGCGCCGAGCGCGAGTGCCGGCGGGGCGGCAAGAAAAATCCGTCGATTGAGCATTATTTTGCTTCCTTGTAATGCGAGAGCTGCCGTTCTGCGGCGAGGCCGAGCGCAATGCCGGCGACGATGGCGGCCAGGGCCGCAAAACTGGCCAGGGCCAGGGTGGAGAAACCGGCCAGGCCCTGGCCTATGGAGCAGCCCAGGGCCAGAACGCCGCCAAAACCCATGCAGACGCCGCCGGCGATGGCGGCCAGCAGGCGTGGCGTGGAGGTGAAGCTTTCGATGCGAAACGTCTTGCCCGCGAGCGCCAGGGCCAGCGCGCCCAGGCAGGTGCCGGCGACCAGGGCCACGCCAAAGTCGGCGGGCCGACCCGTGGACAGCATCAGGTACAGCAGGCTGTCGCCCGTGGGCGCGACGAAACTCAGCGACGTCAGCGGCAGCGGATCGAAGGGGTCGGCGCCGACATGGGCGGTGATCCACCAGCCCGCGGCCACGAGCAGGCCGATCACGGCGGCGCTGGCCAGGGCGGGCAGTGTGTTCTTGTGTGGGGTCGGGCGCAGCGCAAACCAGGCCAGCGCCAGGGCCAGCAGGCCGGCCGTCCACAGCGCGGTCGGCGCCGGGGCCGTGCCCAGCCACCGGCCTAAGGCCTGGGCCAGATCCGGTGCGGGCGGCGAAACCACGCCCAATGCTTGCAACTGCGTGCGCAGCGGCGCGAGCACGCCCGTGAGCGTGGCCTGCGCGGCCAGGCCCAGGCAGACCAGCACCACCAGGGAGCGCAGATTGCCGCCGCCCAGCAGCACCAGCGCCCGCGCGCCGCAGCTGTTGGCCAGCACCATGCCCAGGCCGAACAGCAGGCCGCCCAGCAGCACGCCGACCAGCGAAAACTGCGCGCGCATGGGCAAGGCCGTGGCCAGGTCCACGCTGCCCAGGGCCTGCAATGCCTGGCTGGCGAGCAGTGCCACGGCCATGGCCAGCGCAAAAGCGCGCAGCGGGGCGCTGTCCTGATCCTTGAGCTGACCGCGCACGCCGCGCAGCAGGCAAAAACTGCCCCAGCGCGCGGCCATGCCGAAAGCGGCGCCGAGCAGCAGCCCGGCCGTGATCTTCTCCATGCCGCTCAGGCCCCCCAGATGTCGGCGCTGATCGCCGCATACCAGGCCGCACCGTAGCGGGCCTCGGCCGCGCGGAATTGCGCATCGCCCTGCAGCGGGCTGACGCCGCCGGAGCCGGGCACTTCGATGATCTTCTCGTTCTGCGCGCGGTAGACCCCGGCCACCGAGATGCCGTAGTCCGTCCCGATCAGGCTGTAGCAGGTGTTGGCATACGCGGCCTGCGGCGGCGCCAGGCCCTGCAGCTCGGCGCTGATGGCCGCGGCCACCACCTTGCCTTGCGTGTTGGCGCTGAAGCCGGACTTGGGCATGGGTGCGGCAATGGTGGCATCGCCGATCACATGCACGTTGGCCACGCGCGTGGATTCGAAGTTGCTGCCCTTGACCGGCACCCAGCCGCTGCCATCGGTGACGCCCGCGCGCTCGGCGATGAAGCCGGCCTTTTGCGGCGGAATCACGTTCAGTACCTGGGCCTTGTGCACCGCGCCGAACGCGGTTTCGACTTCCAGGCGCTGTGCATCGACGCGCATCACCTGGCCGTCATCGGATTGCCCCAGCCATTCGATCATGTTGCCGTACAAGGCTTTCCAGCCCTGGAGGAACAGCGGCTTCTTGGAGAAATCGTCCTTGGAGTCGAGCAGCAGGATCTTGGAGCGCGGCTTGTGCTGCTGGAAGTAGTGGGCCACCATGGCCGCGCGCTCGTAGGGGCCGGGCGGGCAGCGGAACGGGTTTTCCGGAATCACCATGACGAAGGTGCCGCCGTCGGGCATGGCCAGCATCTGCCGGCGCAGCAGCTGGGTTTGCGCGCCGGCCTTCCAGGCATGGGGCGCGAGCTCGGCCGCGGCCTCGTCATAGCCTTGCAACTGCCCCCAGCGCATGTCCACGCCGGGCGACAGCACCAGCTTGTCCCAGGCCAGGCGCTGGCCGTTCGACAGGGACACGGTTCTGGCCTGGCCGTCCACGTCCTGGGCCGTGGCGTGCACCACCTCGATGCCCATGGCGCGCAAAGCCTCGAAGCCATGGCCCAGGCTGTCCCACTCGCGCAGACCGGCCAGGTAGAGGTTGGAAAACGGGCAGGTGTAGAAGCGCGCGGCCGGTTCGACCAGCGTGATCTTGAGCTTGGGCTGGCGCAGGCGCAGATAGCGCGCGGCCGTGGCGCCGCCGAAGCCGCCGCCAACGACCACCACATGGGCCGATGCGGACTGGGCACGCACCAGCGCCGGCATGGCCAACGCCGCGCCGCCGGCGGCCAGGCTGCCAAGCGCCTGGCGGCGGGAAACCGGGGAGGGCAGAGTATTCATGGCTGGACCTCCGAAAACCATTGCGCCAAGGCCTGGATCTGCTGGGCGTCATAGCCTTTCATCAGGCGTGTCATGACCGTGGCATCCGGGGCCGTGCCGGCCTTGAAGCCTTGCAGGCGTTCGAGCAGGCGGTCCTGGGGCTGGCCCGCGAGGCTGGGGATGGAGTTGGTCGACTTGCCGCTTTGCCCGTGGCAGTTCACGCAGGTGCCGGCGAGCAGCGAGACGGATGGCTGGGAGAGTTCCTGGGCGGCGGCCGCACCGGCCAGGCATGGCAGCAGCAAGGCCAAAGCCAGCGTCTGCCAGGAGCGCACAGGCTTGCGCATTGACGTTGAAGTCGATGTGTTCATGGGAGGGGGCTTTCGGAAAGCACAGAGGGCGGCACGGACGTGCCTGTGGCGTGCCGTGCCTGGCACTGTTGTCTTGCGTGAATCATCCGGCGCACTCTACTTTTTCAACCGCGCTCCCATGACCATGGAGGGCGTTAGGTTTACAAGCGCGGCGATGGCGCTTGGCGAGCAGGGACGGCCCTGGACTCTGGTGCCTCGTACTGCCCATCGCCACACCATTGCAGGACCGCACGGGTCACGTCACAACAGACGGGGCAGCGAAGGCGCGCCCTTGGCAAGGCACGATGCAGCATGAGAAAAGACGCGCTGCAGATGGCAGGCGAGCGTGCAATCTAGCGCCGGTGGTAACAAAAGGCAAGCCAAACAGTCACCACCGCAAGAAAACACTCGGGAATGTCCTGGCTGCGGGGTCTGCCCCGTGCAGATCTGGTGCGGGTCTTGCGCCGGAGTCAACGCGCCTGCAGGAAGTCCAGCAGCGCCTGGTTGAACTCCTGGGCATGCGAAAGATGGCAGCCGTGGGGTGCTCCCTTGATCAGGTGCAGCTGGCTGCCGGCGATGGCCTGGTGCGCGCGGGCGCCGCTGACTTCGAACGGCACGGTCTGGTCGCTGTCGCCATGCAGGATCAAGGTCGGGATGGTAAATTTCTTCAGGTCGGCGCGGAAATCGGTGCGCGAGAAGGCGTCTATGCAGTCGTGCGTGCCTTGGGACGAGGCAAACGCGGCAATCATCTTGGCGTATTCCCGCTGGGCTTCGCTGACCAGCAGTTGCCCGCCTTTGGGCGTGAAGAAGGTTTGCGTGAAGCTGTCGAGAAACGCCAGCCTGTCCTCGCGCACGGCCTGCTGTTTGGCTGCGATATCGGCACTGGATACCGCCCCTTCGGGGTTGTCGTCGGCCAGGAAGAGGCAGGGCGTGACGGCTGCGGCCAGGACCGCCTTGGCGACGCGCGCCGTGCCGTATTTGCCGATATAGCGCGCCACTTCGCCGCCGCCCATGGAAAAGCCCACCAGGGTGGCGTCGTGCAGGTTGAGATGGTTGAGCAGAATGTGCAGGTCTTGCGCCAGGGTGTCGTAGTCATAGCCTTCCCAGGGCTGGGAAGAGCTGCCGAAGCCTCGGCGGTCATAGGTGATCACCCGGTAGCCCGCCTTCACCAGCGGGCCCATCTGCGCTTCCCACATGCGGCCGCTCAGCGGCCATCCGTGGATCAGGACCACGGGCCGGCCTTGGCCCAAGTCCTGGTAGTGCAGTTGCAGATCCGGACCCGCGTACTGGGGAAGCTGGATGAAGGGCATGTGGACTCCTGGTGTGGCTGGATTGGAGTGCCAAGGGTCTCAAGCCAGCGGCCGGCTGTCTGTCGTCCAATCACGACATTCGGACCATGGGTGGCGCCGCGCTGGAAACCAGATGTGTATTGCCCGGCTCAGCCCCTGCGCTGGCAAAGTCCTGCAGCACCTTCAAGACGGCGGCCACGGCCCCCGCGGGTGCTGCCGTCTGGCGATGCGCGACCGCCATGGGGCGCATGAGCTGCGGCAGCAGACGGCGGATCTGCACATCCGCGCTGTGCTGCAGATCCTCCACCTCTTCCAGCGGCAGCAGGGCTGCGCTCTGGCTGGCCACGGCCAGACTCTTCAATGCGCCCGGGTAGCTCAGCGTCAGAAAAGGCCGGGGATTGAACCCGGCCTGCCCGAACCAGGCCGAGACCAGGCCGTGCATTTGCGTCGCCGGGGCGAACGAGGCCCATCGGCGGCCGGCCAGCCATGCCGGCGTGACCCGCTCCGGCGCATCCCAGGAGGCCGGCAGCAGCACCACCATCGGGTCATTGCGCCAGGGCGTCATGCGGATTTCCGCGA
>JAMNYN010000045.1 GCA_023622805.1 Pseudomonadota bacterium
CCAGGCCCATGCGCGCCAGGCCGCGTTCATTGTCGCCACCGACCTGCTGGCCTTGACGCTGCTGACCCCGCCCGGCGAATGGGGCGCCGACATCGTAGTCGGCAGCAGCCAGCGTCTGGGCATGCCCATGGGCGCGGGCGGCCCACACGCGGCTTTCATGGCCTGCCGCGACAGCTACAAGCGCTCGCTGCCCGGTCGGCTGGTCGGCGTCAGCGTCGACAGCCAGGGCCAGCCGGCCTATCGCCTGGCCTTGCAGACGCGCGAGCAGCACATCCGCCGCGAAAAAGCCACCAGCAACATCTGCACCGCCCAGGTGCTGCCGGCCGTGATCGCCAGCATGTACGCGGTCTACCACGGGCCCCAGGGCCTGGAGCGCATCGCCCAGCGCGTGGCCAGCTACACCGCCATCCTGGCGCAGGGGCTCACGGCCCTGGGCCATTCCGTGGCCGACCATGGCGCCTTCGACACCCTGTGCCTGCACACCGGGCGGGCGACGCCGGCCCTGGCCGCGCGGGCAGTCAGTCTGGGCGCGAATCTGCGCCGGCATTCGCCCGAGTCGCTATGCATCGCGCTGGACGAGACCACGACCCGCGCCGACATCGAACTGCTGTGGCGTATCTTTGCCGCGCCCGGCCAAGCCCTGCCACAGTTCGCGGCTTTTGAAGCCGGCGTGGCGCTGCGCATTCCCGCCGGCCTGCGCCGCCGCAGCCGCTTCCTTACCCATCCGGTGTTCCATAGCCACCACGCGGAAACGTCCATGCTGCGCTATATCCGCCGGCTGTCGGACAAGGACCTGGCGCTGGACCGCACGATGATTCCGCTGGGCTCATGCACCATGAAGCTCAACGCGACCAGTGAGATGATTCCCATCACCTGGCCGGAGTTCGCCCATATCCACCCGTTCGCGCCCTCCGAGCAACTGGCCGGCTACCGGCAGCTCGACGCCCAGCTGCGGGCCTGGCTCAGCGAGGCCACGGGCTATGCGGGCATCAGCCTGCAACCCAACGCCGGCTCGCAAGGCGAATATGCGGGGCTGCTGGCGATCCGCGCCTTCCATGCGGCCCAGGGCCAGGGTCAGCGCGACATCTGCCTGATCCCGTCCAGCGCCCACGGCACCAACCCGGCGAGCGCGCAAATGGTCGGCCTGGAAGTGGTGGTCACTGCCTGCGATGCCCAGGGCAACGTGGACCTCACCGACCTGGCCGCCAAGTGCGTGCAGTACAGCGAACGCCTGTCCTGCGTGATGATCACCTACCCCAGCACACACGGCGTGTTCGAGCCCCAGGTCGAGGCGCTGTGCGCGCTGGTGCACCAGCACGGCGGGCGCGTCTACGTCGACGGCGCCAACATGAACGCCATGGTGGGCATTGCCGCGCCCGGCGAATTCGGCGGCGATGTCAGCCACCTGAACCTGCACAAGACTTTCTGCATTCCGCATGGCGGCGGCGGCCCGGGCGTGGGCCCGGTCTGCGTGGTCCAGGACCTGGTGCCCTTCCTGCCCGGCCATGCCTCGACCGGCCTGGTCTCGGGCGTGGGCGCGGTGAGCGCCGCCCCCCTGGGCAATGCCGCCGTGCTGCCCATCAGCTGGATGTACATGCGCATGATGGGCGCCGAGGGCCTGCGCCGCGCCAGCGAAACCGCCATCCTCAGCGCCAACTACATCAGCTGCCGCCTGCAGGCGCACTACCCCACGCTTTATGCCAGCGCCAGCGCCCCGGGCCTGCCGCCGCGCGTGGGCCACGAATGCATTCTGGACCTGCGCGGCTTCAAGGCCACGAGCGGCGTGATGGCCGAGGACGTGGCCAAGCGGCTGATCGATTACGGTCTGCATGCGCCCACGCTGTCGTTTCCCGTGCCCAACACCTTGATGATAGAGCCCACGGAAAGCGAGCCGCTGGCGGAAATCGAACGCTTCATCGACGCCATGATCGCCATCCGTGAAGAAATCCGGCAGATCGAGTCCGGCGCCGCCGCGCGCGAAGGCAACCTGCTCAAGAACGCCCCGCACACCGCCGAGCAGCTGCTGGCCGCCGCCTGGCCCCATGGCTACAGCCGCGAACAGGCGGCCTTTCCCGTGCCGGGACTGCGCCAGGCCAAGTACTGGCCGCCGGTGGCGCGTATCGACAACGTGCATGGCGACCGCAACCTGTTTTGCAGCTGTATTCCGCTGAACGAGTATTGATGCGCCCCCTTGCCCGGGCGCGCTGCCTGCACGGGCCATGGATAACTGAGTGGGTTGCCCGCCTTCTACCCTGCCGCGCTTGTGGTGATTGGGGGCCGGGCTTACACTGCGCGGCGTCTGCGAGTTCCTCTACCGTACGGCCACTGCCCCACCATCCATGAGCCGTCCCGACCTGTCCTTTCTTCTGCGCAAAGACGACCCGCTCGACTTGCACACCCTGATGGGTCCCGGCATCGACGAGATGCAGGAACTCCCGCCCCGCCCCTGGGCGCTGGATCCGGTCGTTCCCGTCACGGATGATCCGCTGGACACCCTGGTAGCAGAGCTGCGCAACTACCAGCACGAGCTGGAAATCCAGAACAAGGTGCTGGATTACAGCCAGGCCGTGGCCGAAAGCGCCTCCGAGCGCTTCGAAGCCTTGTTCGCCAGCATTCCCCTGCCCCTGCTGGTGCTGGACGAGCACGACATGGTGATCCAGGCCAATGCCATGGCACACAACGCCTTCCAGCCCACGGAACGCGACCGCCTGCTGGTCTCGTTCATGCCGCTGGTCTGCGAAAGCCATGCCGATCGCGTCTGCAATGCCTTCATCGCCGCACGCGAGCGCGGCGGCAGCGAAGTGCATGAAGTGGTGTTCATCGTCAACGACGATGTCCATCTGTGCGGCGACCTGCACATCGCCTGCATCGAGATTCCGCAGAAAAAAGGCCCGCCGATCGCCCAGTTTCTCTGCGCCGTGGTCGACCAAGGCCCTTTGCTGGCAGAGCGACTGGCGCTGCAGGAACGCAACAAGCAGCTGTTCGCCAGCGAGCGCCGACTGGAGTCGGTGATCAATTCCAGCCTCGACGCCATTCTCTGCGTGGACAACGCGCAGCGCATCACGGTATTCAACCCCACGGCCGCCGCGCTGTTCACCTGCGCCTCCGAGGACGCGCTGGGCAGCCCGCTGGAACGTTTCCTGCCCGATGCGGCGCAGGCGCTGGCCTTTGCTTCGCTGACCACCCAGGCCGTGCTCGGCGAGATGACGGCCTGCACCGCCAGCGGCAAGCAACTGGCGGTGGAAGTGAGCGTGGCTTTCGTGCAGCATGGCGGCGGTGAAACCACGACCACGGTGTTCGCCCGCGACCTCACCAGCCGAAAGAAAGCCGAAGCCCATCGCAGCGAGCTCGAAGCACAGTTGCGCGAATCCCACAAGATGCAGGCCGTGGGCACCATGGCCGGCGGCATTGCCCACGATTTCAACAACATCGTCGGCGCCATCCTGGGCAATGTGGAGCTGGCCCGCACCGACTGCCCCGAAAGCTCGCAGGTGCTGGAAAGCCTGCTGGAAATCGAAAAAGCCGGCCGGCGCGCGCGCGACCTGGTGCGCCAGATTCTCACTTTCAGCCGCAACGAGCCGCCCACGCGCTGCGCGGTGCCGGCCGCCGAAGTGATTTTCGACACCGAGCGCCTGCTGCGCGTGACCCTGCCGCCAGCCATTGCCCTGCATTCGCACATCGCACCCCAGCTGCCGGCGCTGCTGGGCGATGCCACCCAGGTCGAGCAGGCGCTGTTCAACCTGACCACCAATGCCGTCCATGCCATCGGCGACGCACGCGGCATGATCCAGGTCACCGCCAACCTCGCCCTTCCGGACCAGCGGCTCAGCGATCGCCTGGGACTGCCGCTGGCCAGCTATGTCGCCTTGAGCGTGCAGGACAACGGGCCGGGCATGGATGCAGCCACCGTGCAGCGAATTTTCGAGCCTTTCTTCACCACCAAGCCCGTGGGCCAGGGCACGGGCCTGGGCCTGGCCGTGGTGCATGGCGTGATGCGCACCCATGGCGGTGCCGTGGACGTGTTCAGCATGCCGGGCGAAGGCAGCCGCTTTACCCTGTATTTCCCCGTGGCAGGAAGCTCGGCGCCGGCGCTGGCCACGCCTGCACCGCGCCGCCCGGCACTCAATACCGGTCCGGTGGACGGTGCGCCCAGCCGGCATGTGATGTATGTCGACGACGACCAGGCACTGGTGTTTCTGGTCCAGCGCCTGCTGCGCCGGCGCGGCTATGAAGTCAGCGGCTTCACCGATCCACGCGAAGCCCTGGTCGCGCTGCAAACCCAGCCCCAGCGCTACGACCTGCTGGTCACCGACTACAACATGCCGGGCTTTTCCGGCGTGGACCTGGTGCACGCCGCCATCGCCCTGCGTCCGGAGCTGCCGGTGGCGCTGGCTTCGGGCTATGTCACGGTCGAAATCGAAAAAGCCGCACTGGCCGCGGGCGCGCGCGCATTGATCCACAAGCCCAACGACGTGGAAGAGCTGTGCACCACCGTGGACCAGTTGCTGAACACCCCGGCGCGCAACTAGCCGTGGAGCAGGTGAACTGCATCGCCGCGGACGAGGACCTGCTGGTGCTGGACAAGCCCTCGGGCCTGCTGTGCGTGCCCGGCCGCGGCGAAGACAAACAGGACTGCCTGAGCGCGCGCGCCCAGGCCCGCTGGCCGCAGGCGCTGATCGTGCACCGGCTGGACATGTCGACGTCAGGCCTGGTGCTGATGGCCTGCTCGCTGGCCGTGCAGCGCCAGCTGAGCCTGGCTTTCGAGCAGCGTGCCATCCACAAACGCTATGTGGCCGTCGTCCACGGCCTGCCCGGCCTGGATGCTGACGGCGACTGGCAGACCATTGACGCGCCGATTGCGGCCGACTGGCCTCGCAGGCCGCTGCGCATCATCGATGCCGCGGGCAAAGCCAGCCAGACGCGCTGGCGCGTGCTGGAGCACAACCCAGCCGGCTGGCCGGGCTGCACCCGGCTGGAGCTCGAGCCCATCACCGGCCGCACCCACCAGCTGCGCCTGCACCTCGCGCACATCGGCCACCCCATTCTGGGCGACGCCCTCTACGCCGGCGAAGCCGTCCAGGCGCTGGCGCCGCGCCTGCTGCTGCACGCACAGCAATTGGGACTGCGGCATCCGCGCCACGGCGACTGGCGCGAATTCACTTCGCCCGCGCCGTTCTGACGCAGGCCCTGGCCCGGACAAACCCGGGGCAGCAGCTGGCCTGCACAGCCAGCCATCCTCCACGCGCAACCACACCCCCGCACATACCCTATTGCGGCCTTGTGGCACCGGCATAAGCTGATCTCCTGGGGCCAGAAACCATCTCTCATGGCTTCTGGCATACCGCATCTGCTTAACCGAAGTCCAAGGAGATCGCCATGCACACGCCTTTTCGCCTGCACACCATCGTCGCCGCCATGGGTCTGGCTGCCGCCAGTCTGCTGCCAGTGGCCCACGCGCAAAACATCCGCATCGCCATGGTCATCCCGACCACCGGTCCGCTGACCCAATACGGCGACATGGTCAAGGAAGGCGCTTCCACCGCCGTGGAAATGGCCAATGCCGCCGGCGGCATCAAAGGCAAGCAGATCGAGCTGGTGGCCGTGGATGACGCCTGCGAACCCAAGCAGGGCCCGGTCGCGGCCAACCGCGTGATCAACGCCAAGATCGGCTACGTGGTCGGCCCCGTCTGCTCGGGTGCATCGATTGCCGCCGCCCCGATCTACAACAACGAAGGCGTGGTCGTCGTCACGCCCTCGGCCACTTCGCCCGCACTGACCGACGGCAAGAACTACCACTACATCTTCCGCACCATAGGCCGCGACGACCAGCAAGGCCCTTCGGCCGCCAAATTCATCATCAACAAGGCCAAGCCCAAGAAAGTCGCCGT
>JAMNYN010000242.1 GCA_023622805.1 Pseudomonadota bacterium
ACGATCAGCCGCTCCACGCCCAGGGCGGAGGCCGGCATGCCGATGATCTCCGGGGCGATGCTCGCCAGATAGAGCAGGAAATTCGGCGTGCCGATCACGCAGCGCGGACGTGCATCGCGGGCCGCGATCAGCAGGCGGTCGGCCCCGCCATCGGCCCCGATGGGAATGTCCAGCGCGCCTATGCGCTCCACGCCCTGGTAGATGGGCACACCGCCCACAAAGCCCTTGCTCATGGAGAAGGCGTGCAGCACCAGATCGTGTTCACGGATGCCGCTGGCGTACAGACCGCGGGCCGTGACTTCGGCCCAAGAGGTGCGGTCGGCCTGTGTCAGTCCCACGTAGGCGGGGCTTCCCGTGGTGCCGGAGGAGGCCTGGATCTGCACGATGTCCCGCATGGCGGCCGCGCGGTGCAGTCCCAGCAGCGGGGCGGCCTTGAGGCTGTCGCGCAGCTCCTGCTTGTAGGTGAATGGAACGCGACCAAGGTCGGCCAGTGTGCGTATGGAGGAGGCGTCGACGCCCGCCCGGGCCAGCTTGTCGCGATAGAAGTCCGAATGCTGGGCCAGGTAAGCCAACTGCTGCTGCAGCAGTACTGCCTGGCGCGCCTGGATGTCCTCCCAAGGCACTTGTTCTATGTCACTGAAGGCGAATGCTCCGGGTCTGGTGTTCATGCGTCGGCTCCTGAAATAATTAACATGCGGTCGTCCGTACGTTTAATGCTATCATGACTCCACTGCAAAAAAACACCGCTGTGAAAAAGGGAGCCTGTCCGTGAATATTCCCGTTGATGTCAGCTTTCCTGCGCCTGGCGTGGCGCTTGTGACCATTGCCCGGCCTGAAAAATTCAATGCCATCGATACCCAGACCGACCAGGCCATGGCAGCGGCGCTGACAGCGCTGGATTCCAACCCGCAGGTGCGCTGCATCGTCATCACGGGCGCGGGCAGCAAGGCTTTTTGCGCCGGGGCGGACATCGCGCAACTGCTGCCGCAACTCAAGCGCAACATCCTGGCCGGCCAGGACTCACCGCAGTTCTGCGGCGTGACGCACCGGCCTTCCACCCACAAGCCCTTGCTGGCGGCGATCAACGGCGTCGCGCTGGGCGGCGGGCTGGAGTTGGCGCTGTCGTGTGACTTGCGCATTGCATCGAGCAACGCGAGTTTCGCCCTGCCCGAAATCACCGTCGGCGTGCTGGCCGGCGGTGGCGGCTGCACACGCCTGCCCAGGACCATCTCCGCGGCGCTGGCGGCCGAGATGATTCTGACCGGGCGCCCGATCAACGCCGAGCGTGCGCTGCAAGCCGGGCTGATCAGCCAGGTCGTCGCCCCCGACGCTTTGCTGGCGCGGGCACTCGAGTTGGCGCAAACCATTGCCGCGCGCGCGCCCCAGTCGGTGCGCGCCTGTACCGCGCTGCTGCGGCGGCCACGCTTTGAGGAGTTGCAGGACGCGCTGGTGCACGAGCGGCATGCCTTTGCGCAAGTCATCACCACGCGCGATGCGCAAGAGGGCATTCGCGCCTTCTCCGAAAAACGCGAACCTGTTTACACAGACGCCTGAACGGGCGCTGCGAGTTCCCGGGCATGACGCCCACCTGCCGGCAAAAAAAGGAGACAACATGAAAGTGGCATCGGTTCTCAAACGCAGCGTCCTCGCCTGGGCCATCGCGGCCAGTCCGTGGGTGCAGGCACAGGACATCAAGCTGGGCTTCAATGGCGACTTGTCCGCATCGCCTTCGGCCCAGGCCGGTCAGGCGGGCCTGCTGGGCATACAGGCGGCCATCGAGGACATCAACGCCGCAGGGGGCGTGCTCGGCCGGAAGATCGTGCTGGTCACGCGCGACGACCAGTCCCAGCCGCCGAAGTCCATCCAGAACATGGTGGACCTGATCGATAACGAAAAGGTCGCGGCGGTGTTCGGCCCCACCAACTCCGGCAATGCGCTGGCCTGGCGCCATATCCCGAACCAGAAAAAAATCGTCAGCATGGGAATGATTGGTGCCGGCACCGACATCACCAAGCCCATGAGTGCGGGCGCTGACAACTACATGTTCCGCGTGTCCATGGTGGATAGGGAACAGATCGCGGCGCTGGCGGCCTACGCCGTCAAGAGCGGCAGCAAGAAAATCGGGCTGATGGTCGAGACCACCGGTTTCGGCCAAGGCGGCCTGAAGGACATGCAGGAAGTCTTCAAGGCGCATGGCGTCAAGCCGCTGGCCGAGGAGAAGTTCGCGGTCAGCGACACGGACATGACGTCGCAGCTCAACAAGATGCGTGCCGCAGGCGTGGACACCATCCTGGTCTGGGCGCAGGGCACGCCGACCGGGCAGTTGGTGCGCAGCATGGACAAGATCAACTACTTTCCCACGTTGCTGTCCTCCTGGGCGGCGGACAACCCCTCGTTCTTCGACGCCGCCGGCAAGGCCCTGGTGGGCAAGCCCCTGTTCATGCGCACCATGCTGAACCCGTCCACCCCCGCGCAGCAAAAGCTGTTCGCCCGTGTGGCCCCCAAGCTGTCGGCGCCGAGCTCCTTCACCTTCGTCTCGCACGGCTACGACGCGACGCTGGTGCTGGTGGCGGCCATCAAGCAGGCGGGCAGCATAGACGGCATCAAGATGCGCGAGGCCCTGGAAGACTTGAAGGCCCCGGTGGTGGGGGTGATGAAGACCTATGAAAAGCCCTTCTCCCAGACCCAGCACGAAGGCCTGCGTGCGGGGGATCTGGTCTTTGCGAAGTGGAGTGACGACAAGATCGTTGCCTACGTCGATCCCATTTTGAAGTCGCTGACGTCCTCAGACTTCAAGCGTTGATGCAACCCCGCGGAGCGGGCATGGCGCTCGCTTCGCGTGAGAGGAGCTTTGATGGACATAGCCTATTTCCAGGCGCTGGTCAGTGGTGCAGCGGTGGGCAGTGCCTATGCGCTGGTGGCCTTGGGTTTCAGCGTGACTTTCACCACCACCAAAACCCTGAATTTTTCGCATGGCGAATTTGTCTCGGCCGGCGCCTTCATCGGCGTGAGCGTGCTGCTGCTGGCCGTCGGCAAGCCGATGACGTCCTCGACTTTCGCGGGCGTTCAGCCCAGTGCGCTGGTGCAACTGCTGGCCCTGTTGGTGGCGGCCGGTGTCATGGGCGCGATTGGATGGCTGCTGTACCTGACGGGGGTGCGGCCGTTTTCCGGGCGCCCGGGCATGGCCTGGGTCATGAGTACCCTGGGCTTTGGCGTCATTTTGCAAAGCCTGGGCTTGGCCATCTGGGGGCCTCAGCCGGTGGTGGTTCCCAGCCCCGTGGGCGATAGCGTGGTGCGCCTGTGGGGCGTGGGCGTGCGTCCGCAGGAGCTGTTGATGCTGGCCGTGGCGGTGCTGGTCATGTGGGGCGTCGACCATGCCATGCGCAAGACCCTGCTCGGCCAGGTGATGCGTGCGGTGGCCCAGAACCCTGGTGTTGCCAGCCTCATGGGCATCAACGTGCAGCGCGTGATGATAGGCGCCTTCGTGGCCAGCTCTGCCTTGGCGGGGCTGTCGGGCTTCATGCTCGCGCCGATTGCCCAGGCTTCGCTGTTCATGGGTCTGGCCGTGGGGCTCAAGGGCTTCTCGGCGGCCATGATAGGCGGCCTGAGCAACGCCCGTGGCTGTGTCATCGGGGGTTTTCTCATCGGCCTGCTCGAATCCTTCGTCAACCTGTGGTCCGCGCAATGGCGGGAAGTCACCGTGTTTGTGCTGGTGATCCTGGTGTTGGCAGTGCGCCCCAATGGCCTGTTTGGCCGCGCCATGGTGGAGAAGGTATGAACAGCCGCTGGAGTCATTGGCCATGGGCCTTGGCATTCTCCGCGGCCCTGTGCGCGCTGGTCAGTCTGCTGAACAACGACTATTACCTGCGCATCGCTTTCATGATGTGCGTCTACTACCTGTGCGCCGCCGGCATGAACGTGCTGGTCGGCTTTGCGGGGCAGAAATCGCTGGGCCAGGCGGGGCTGTTTGCCGCCGGCGCCTACGCCGTGGCGCTGCTGACCACGCGCACCGACATCGATCCCTGGCTGGCACTGGCGCTGGCGGCCGTGATCTCCGGCGCGTTTGGCGTGGTGTTGGCGCTGCCTTCGCTGCGCGTCAAGGGCCCGTACCTGGCCATGGTCACGCTGGCGTTCGGCGTCGTCGTCGAGAAGCTGGTGTCCGAATGGACTGACCTGTTTGGCGGTGCGCAGGGCATTGTCGGCATACGTGCGCTGACCTGGCAGGGCGCGCCGCTGAACACCCAGCAATGGGTCTGGCTGGGCATTGCCTTGTCGCTGCTTACCCACCTGTTGCTGCGCAATCTGCTGAGCGGCCGGTTTGGCCGTGCGCTGCTGTCGCTGCAAACGGACGAAATTGCCTCCGCTTCCGTGGGCGTGCGCGTGTACCGGGGCAAGGTGCTGGCGTTTGTGATTGCGGCCACCACCTGCGGACTGGCCGGAGGCCTGGTGGCGCAGCAAAACCAGTACATCAACTCGGATTTCATCAACTTCCACCTGTCCATTTTCATCTTGCTGCTGGTGCTCTTTGGTGGTTCCGGCTCCATTTACGGCCCCTTGATGGGCGCGATTTCGCTGACCTTGATCGAAGCGGCGCTGTCGCGCTGGCCGGCTGTCCAGCACTTTGTCTATGGCGCGCTGCTGCTGTTCGCGCTGTACGTCATGCCGGGCGGAGTGGCGGGCCTGATCCAGCAATGGCGAGCCAGAAGGGGCCGGCCGCAACCGCCCCCGACTGCCGCCCAGCCCATGGAGATGCCGGTCAAACAGGCCGAGGTGACGGGCGAGCTGCTCGCCGTCCAGGGGGTTTCCAAGGCCTATGGCGGCGTCAAGCCCGCGCAGGAAGTGTCGTTTGCCCTGCAGCGCGGCCACATCCATGCCCTCATAGGCCCCAACGGTGCGGGCAAGAGCACGATGATCAACATGCTGACGGGCGTGGTGCGTCCGGACGCGGGCAGCATTCGCCTGGGCGGGCGCAATGTGGTGGGATTGCCGGCGCATGCCATCTGCCGCCTGGGCATGGGGCGCAGCTTTCAGAATCTGCGGCTGTTCGGCGATCTGTCGGTGCTGGACAACGTGATGCTGGGGCGGCACGCGCGCATGGGCAATGGTTTCTGGCGTTCGCTGGTGGCGCTGCGCGGGGCGCGGCGTGAAGAAGCCTTGGCGCGGGAGCGTGCGCTGCAGTTGATCGACCAGGTGGGATTGCTGGCGTGGGCGCATGCGCCCGCCGGCAGTCTGGCCTACGGCCTGCAGCGTCGCGTGGAACTGGCCCGCGCGCTGGCCACGGATCCCAGCCTGCTGCTGCTCGACGAGCCCGCCGCCGGCCTGAACCCGCAGGAGACCGCGCAGCTGGGGGATCTGCTGCTGCGCATCAGCCGCAGCGGCATCACCATCCTGATGGTCGAGCACCACATGGACCTGGTCATGCGCATCTCCGACCATGTGATTGTCCTGGACTACGGCATCAAGATCGCCGAAGGGACACCGCTACAGGTGCAAGCCAACCCGCGTGTCATTGAAGCCTATCTGGGAACAGATGCGGCTTCGCTGGCCACTGCCTGAAAAACCTGCGTACCCACCATGCTCAAAGTCGAATCTGTGGAAATGGCGTACGGCGCCATACAAGCGGTCAAGGGCGTCACCATCGAAGTGCACCCAGGCGAAGTGGTCAGCATCATCGGTGCCAACGGCGCTGGCAAGACCACGCTGCTCAAAGGCATCGTGGGCCTGGAGTCCATCGCCGGCGGACGCGTGCTGATCGATGGCCAGGACTGCACGGCCCTGCCGGCCCACCAGCGCGTGGGGTTGGGCGTGGCGCTGTCACCCGAGGGCCGCGGCGTTTTTGCCGACCAGACCATACGCGAAAACCTGGTGCTCGGCGCCTAC
>JAMNYN010000552.1 GCA_023622805.1 Pseudomonadota bacterium
GCATGAGCTTTTCGGCCGCCAGACGCTGGATGCCCATGCCCACGGTGGTGCCGCCTGTGAAGGCAATGCGTTTGATCAGCGGGTGTTTGACCAGGGCATCGCCGACGATGGAGCCCTTGCCGGGCAGCACGCTGACGATGCCGTCGGGCACGCCGGCCTGCTGGCAGATCCTGGCGAGTTCGAGTGCCATGCGCGGCGTGATCTCGGCCGGCTTGAACACCATGGCGCAGCCAGCAGCCAGCGCGGGGGCGAGCTTCTGTGCTTCGCTGGCAATGGGGGAGTTCCAGGGGGTGATGGCACCGACGACGCCCAGCGGCTCGTTGATGCTCATGCTCAGGTAGTCGCCACGCGCGGGCGTGATGGTGTCTTCCCAGGTCTCAGCGGCGGCGGCGAAGAACTGGAAGGTGCTGGCGGCGCTGGCCACCAGCGCGCGGCATTCCTTAATAGGCTTGCCGTTGTCCAGGCGCTGCAACTGCGCGAGCTCTTCGGCGCGTTCGCGGATGCCATCGGCGATGCGGTAGAGAATGCCGGCGCGCTCGTGGTGCCTGAGCCTGGCCCACGCGGGCTGCAGGCGCGCTTTCTCGGCCGCTTGCACGGCCTCGTCCACGTCAGCCGCGGTGGCCGCGTTCAGGCGGGCCACGATGCTGCTGTCGTGCGGATATTCGGTGGTGTATTCAGGGCCCGAGGCGTCGCGCCATTGGCCGGCGATGAAACTGTGCAATTTTTCGGTCATGGCCGATTCCTCAAATGGTGACTGCAGACACGCGGTTGTGCAGGAAACGCAGCGCGGACAACACCGTCAATGCCGAGGTCTTGGGGTTGTCGGGCAGGGGCTTGCCGCGCATCGTGATCTGCATCTCGCCAAAGGTGCCACGCACGTCGATGTGGTGGATGTTCTCGGTGATGCTCGGGTCAGCGATCAGACGCACCTGGGTGTGGTCCAGGCCCAGGCCGGCCAGCGACACGGTGGCCGCGACGTTGGCGTTCTTGGGGTAGAGCCGCGCCGCCTCGCGGGCGGTGTTTTCCAGGATCACGGTGGGTTCGCTGATGGTGTCCAGGTTGACTACCTGTTCAGCCGGCGTGCCGCGCCAACCCATGGGCGGCTTGCGGCCGGTGTAGGTCACGCTGTCGAGGCCGGCGATGCGGGCGGCGGCGATGGCGTCCACACCACCGATGGCGCCCGAGAGCAGGTGCACCTGCGTCTTGCCCAGGGCAGCGGCATTTGCCAGCTGCTCAGGCAGACCGGATTCGCTGAACGCGCCTATGGACAACACCGCGCATTCGATGCCTCGCGCCAGGGCCGGCAGCACATGTGCGGTCAGGGCCTGGTGGCCGGCACACTCCACAACCAGGTCGGTGTCCGCCGGAACGGCCGACACCACCTGGGCTTCGCCCGCTTGCTCGCGGGCCTGGGCGGCGTGTTCCGCGGGCACCACGATGTGGGTGATGCGCAGACCCGGCACGCCGGCCATGCGCTGGAACAATGTGCGGCCGATGGCGCCGAAGCCGATCAGGGTGACGTGCTGCATGGTCAGTCTTTCTTCTTGGGTGGGCCGGCAAACTTGACAGCGAACGAGCCCCAGGCGTCCATGTCGATCTCGAGAACGGCCGGGCCGTTGATGGCCAGGGCCTCGCGCAGCGTGCTGGCGGTGCTGGCTGGATCGCTGACCTTGAAATGGGGCACCTGCAGGCTGGCGCAGAACTGGGCGAAATGGGGCGTGTGCAGTTCCACATAGGCATGGCGGCTGCCGTAGATGTCGTCCTGTATGTTCTTGATCACACCGTAACGGCTGTCGTTCATGACGATGAACAGCACGTCCGCCTTTTCCTGCGCGGCGCAGGCGAGTTCGCCCACGTTGAGCATGAAGCCACCGTCGCCGCACAGCGACAGGGTCTTGCGGCCCAGCTGATGTTCGGCGTTGGCCACGGCCACACCCACACCCATGGCCAGGCCCTGACCGATGCCGCCGCCCAGGGCGTGCACGCCAGCGCGCGGGTGGTTGAGCACCGGCGCGCGGTTGCCCCACATGCTGTTGGACAGTGTGATGTCGCGCACCCACCAGATGTTCTGACCAGCCACCTGGGCCACCGTGTCCTTGAGCTTGACGTACGGGCCCAGGGTGCTGTCCACCAGGGCGGCGGCGGCGCTGCGCGCAGCTTGAACGTCCCGCGTCAGATGCGGATCGATGGCCATGCGGCCTTCCAGACGGTCGGCCAGTGCGTTCAAGGTCAGCGCGGCGTCGCCGTGCACGAACAGTTCTGTGCTGTAGCCGCGGTTTTCCACCAGGGTATTGGCGTCTATGCGCAAGCGGTGCGTGGGCAGCTTGAGCTTGTAGTTCAGTGTTTCGTTGCTGCGCAGGCGGGTGCCGACGGCCAGCATGGCGTCTACGGTTTCGTAGAACTGCTCGGTGGGCTTCTGCAAGTTGTAGCTGCCCAGGGTTTGTGGGTGGTCTTCCGCCACGATGCCACGGCCCTGCACCGAGGTGACGACGGCAAAGCCCAGCTCCACGAAACGGGCCACGGCCTCGCTGGCCCCGCGTGCGCCGCCACCCAGCCACAACAGTGGGCGCTTGGCTTGCAACAGGCGCTCGGCCAGAAGGTCCACCGCAGCCAGACTCGGTTGAACCGGTGCCACGGCCACGGGCGAAATGTCGGCCGGCAGGTCCAGCAGCATCTTCTGCACGTCGATGGGGATCTCGATGCTCACCGGGCCACACGGCGGTGTCTGTGCCAGACGCACTGCCTCGCGCAGCGTGGCCAGGGCTGTCTCGGGGTTGCGGATGCGGAAGGCGTCCTTGCCCACGGCCTTGAGCATGGCCAACTGGGCCGGGTGCTCGTGGATGTAACCCAGGTCGCGGTCCAGGAAGGGGGACTCGATCTGGCCGGTGAGGTGCAGCATGGGCGTTCCGGCGGTGATCGCTTCCACCATGGCGCCTGCTGCGTTGCCGCAACCGGTGCCGGTGCTGGTGACGCACACGCCCAATGTGCCGCTGACGCGGGCATAGCTGTCGGCCATGTTGCAGGCGCCGGCCTCCCCGCGAGCGGAGACGAAGCGGATTTTCTGGCGCACGTGGAAAGCGTCCAGGATGGGCATGTTGTGGATGGAGATCACGCCGAAGGCGGCGCGCACGCCACATTGCTCCAGGAAGCGGGCAGCGAGTTCGCCCACGGTGATGCGTGTCGCAGGGGAGGTTGGGGTGGTGCTCATGCTCAGAGGGTTTTTTTGCCGGAAGGGTTGTTCATCCACTGGCCACGGTGGGGGGTGTGGCTGAGGCGTTCGGTGAGTTGGGTGGCGGCATTGCGCACCTGGCTGATCAGCTCGTCCAGCTCGCCTTCCTGCACGCGTTGTGCCGGTACGGTGATGCTGACGCAGGCGACCACTTCGCTGCGGTCGTTGAATACGGGCGCCGCGATGGTGGAGATGCCGATCTCGAAGCCGCCCTGGCTGACGGCGTAGCCGCGTGCCCGGTCCTCGTCGATCAGGCCCTTGAGCTGCGCCAGCGTGGTGGGGGTGCGTGTGGTGTAGGCCGGCAGCGGCTCTTCAGGGTAAAGGTGTTGCAGGCCTTGGATGTCGAGGTCGGACAGCAGCAGACGGCCCAGCACCGTGGCATGGGCGGGCAGGCGAGCTCCCACCTGGATGGAATGGAACATGGCACTGCGGCCGGCGGCCTTGGCCACGAAGACGACCTCGCTGTTGTCGCGCACCACCACATGGGCCGAATAGCCGCAGAGATCGCGTAAATGCTCGATGACGGGGCGGCCATGTTCGGTCAGCTCCATGGAGGCCAGGTACTCGAAACCCAGGCGCAGCACGGACAGGCCCAGTTTGTAGCTGGCGCCGTCGCCCATGCGTTCCACGAAGCCAGCCTGCTCCAGGGTCTGCAGCATGCGGAACACCGAGGCACGTGGCAGATCCAGCCGGCGCGAGAGCTCGGCGCCGGTCAGTTCCCGTTCGTCGCGGTTGAAGCTCATCAGCAGCTGCAGGCCACGCGCCAGCGCGGGCACGGTGTAGCGGTCTTCGCCCTTGCTGTCGTTGGCGTCGTCGATTTTGTCTTCGTTCATGGGTATCTCCTGTGGGGGCGCTCAGAGGCCCAGCAGCCGGTTGACCCGCTCGGCGGCTTCCAGCGCGCACACATGGCCGACTGGACCGAGGTCGGTCCAGGCCAGGTTCTTGTGGTGCGCCAGATCGGCGCAGGCCGCAGGTGGCGTGATGGTGTCCGCACTGCCGCTGGCCACGATCAGGGGCACCGATATGCTGGCCAGGTCGGCAGCGAGCCGGCCAGTGGACAACATGCGGGATGCCTGGGTGTAACCGAACGGATGGATTTGCGCCATGGTGTCGCGCACCAGGTCGACCATCGCGGGCGTGGCGTCGGGCGAGAGCATGGCGGCGCAACGGGCGTCGGCCATGCCCTGCGGACCCAGTTTCTGCAGCGTCGCCAGGCGTCCACCGAGTTTGGCGTCGCGCTCGATTTCATCGGCATCGCCATAGCCCCGTGCGGGCGCCAGCAGCACCAACGCTGCCACACGCTGCGGTTGCAGTGCAGTGGCCGCCGCAGCCATCAGCGCTCCCAGGGAGTGGCCCACCAAGGTGATGGGCTGTTGCTGGTCCAGAGCGTCCATCCAGGCCCACAGGCGGCGGGCGTAGTCGGCAGCCTGCGGATGGATGGGGGTCAGCGGGGCGCTGCGACCGTAGCCCGGGGCATCCCAGGCCAGCAGCTGCATGTCGTTACGGGATTGCGCAGCCTGCAGTTGGCGCACCCAGCTGCCCGAGCCGGAGCCTATGCCATGCAGCAGTATGTGGGTCACGCGGGCTGCGCGGCCGGCCTGGCGGTAGTGCACCACCTCGTCCGGGCGCAGGGCCTGGGTGGTGGGGAAGTGCTGCAGCGCGTCGAGGGGCGACAGAAGCGATGGGGACGACTGGGGCGACATGTGGGGTCTTGTGGGCGCGTCAAGGCGGCTCAGCGCTTGATTTTGGTCAGAGGCGAATCGGGCGGGTAGACCGGAGTGATGGGCTTGGGCGACCCCAGCATCACGCACATCAGCGCGTCTTCCTCACCGGTGTTGTGCTCTTCGCGGTACACGCCGGGTGGCACCGAGATCAGGTCGCGCTCGTTCAGGGTGGCTTCCCACTTGTGGCCGTCTTTCTCGCAGATGACTTTCATCTGGCCGCGCAGCACGAAGAAGATTTCTTCCACATCATGGTGGATGTGCGAGGGGCCGATGTTGCCGGCCGGAATGACCATGGTGGAGAAGGTGAAGTGACCTGCTGGCACGGTGTTGACATCGCTGTTGACGCCGGTGCCACCGGTGCCCACGTAACGCATCTGGGCGCGGCGGTATTTGGGGTCGTAGTCGGCCTGGAACTTCAGCGCATCCCAGTCGTATCGGCGGCTGGCGCGGCGCGCCACACGGCTTTCCATCCATTGCTCGAAGTTCTGGCCGCTTTTCTGCAGCATGCCGGCCTGGATCTCGGCTTCGGGGGGAATGTTGGCGTCCAGCAGACCGCGTTCGTTGAACTGGGGCGCGTTGGCCGCGAGGGTGGCGATTGTGATCGGTGCGTTCATCAAACTTCCTTTCAAGTAAACAAGGTTTCAATCCGTGGGGAAGGCGCGCGCCTGGGGTATGTGTATTCGGTGGTTTCCAACCGCACGCGGCGGCCTTCCAGTCGAATTTCAGAACCCATGGCGTTGCCTGGATGTTGTTATTGTTTTATTGGTGAAATAACGATTCATTACGGAATCAATGGTAAGCGCAACTGAGGCGCTTGGCATAATTCCGAGTAATTTGATGGGGAATTAAGGGGCGGCAGTCCACCTCCCGCATGGGGCGTCTGGTTCGCCGCTGCAGAACCGTG
>JAMNYN010000775.1 GCA_023622805.1 Pseudomonadota bacterium
GATTTCGCGCAGCACGTCGTAGCAGACGCTGCGCGACGTCTTGACGCTGCCCTTGCCCTCGCACAGCGGGCAGGGTTCGCACAGCATATGGGCCAGCGATTCGCGCGTGCGCTTGCGCGTCATCTCGACCAGGCCCAGCTGCGAGAAGCCGCCCGACATCATGGTCTTGACCCGGTCGCGTCCCAACTGCTTGCGGAATTCGGCCAGCACCGCTTCCTGGTGCTCTTCACGCACCATGTCGATGAAGTCGGCGATCACGATGCCGCCGAGATTGCGCAGGCGCAGCTGGCGTGCAATCGCCTGGGCGGCTTCGAGGTTGGTCTTGAAGATGGTGTCGTCGAAATTGCGCGCGCCGACAAAGCCGCCGGTGTTGACGTCGACGGTGGTCAGCGCTTCGGTCTGGTCGACGATCAGGTAGCCCCCCGACTTGAGGTCCACGCGCCGGCCCAGCGCCTTGGCGATTTCCTCGTCGATGGAGTACAGGTCAAAGATCGGGCGCTCGCCCTTGTACAGCTGCAGCTTGGGCACGGCGGCCGGCATGAACTCCAGGCCAAAGGCCTGCAGTTGCGCGAACTGCTCGCGCGAGTCGATGCGAATGGTCTGGGTCTGCTCGCCCACCAGGTCGCGCAGCACGCGCTGCAGCAGGTTCAGGTCCTGGTGCAGCAGCGATGTCGGCGGCAGGCGCAGCGAAGACTCCTTGATCCGGGCCCAGGTCTTGCGCAGGTAGGCAATGTCTTCCGACAGCTCCTGGTCGTTGGAATCCTCGCCATTGGTGCGCAGGATGAAGCCTCCACCGCCGCCGCTGGCCTTGTCGCCGACCAGGGCCTGCAGGCGCCCGCGCAAGGCATCGCGTTCTGCCGGCGGGATTTTCTGCGACACGCCCACATGGTCGTCCTGGGGCAGGAACACCAGCAGGCGCCCGGCAATGCTGACCTGGGTCGACAGGCGCGCCCCCTTGGTGCCTATCGGGTCCTTGATCACCTGGACCATGATGGCCTGGCCTTCAAAAATCTGCTTTTCTATGGGCTTGAGCGGCACATCCTTGCGCGCGAACATGGGCGCATCACCGTTTTCCTGGCGCTGCCAGACATCGGCCACGTGCAAAAAGGCCGCGCGCTCCAGGCCGATGTCGATGAAGGCCGACTGCATGCCCGGCAACACCCGCGCCACCTTGCCCAGATAGACGTTGCCCACCAGGCCGCGCTCCAGCGGACGCTCCATGTGCAGTTCCTGCACGGCGCCGCTTTCCACCACCGCCACGCGCGTTTCCTGGGGCGACCAGTTGATCAGAATGTCTTGTTGTATGTTCATTGCTTGCGCCATCCAATTCAGAGGGACCAGCCGGCCTGCCGCAGCAGTTGGGCCGTCTCGAACAAAGGCAGTCCCATGATGCCGGTATAGCTGCCTGCCAAGTGGGCGACATGTACGGCGGCCGCGCCCTGGATGCCGTAGGCGCCGGCCTTGCCCATGGGCTCGCCCGTGGCCACATAGGCCGCGATCTGGGCCGGTGTCATGGGCGCGAAGCGCACCAGCGAGACCGACAGCGCCGCAAAGCGCTGCGCGCCCGACTGCAGCGCCACGGCCGTCAGCACTTCGTGTTCCTGGCCCGCCAGCAGCGCCAGAATGCGCGTGGCGTCCTGCGCGTCCTCGGGCTTGCCCAGAATCTGCGTGCCCAAGGCCACGGTGGTGTCGGAACACAGCACAGGCGCGGACGGCAGGCCGCGGCGCGCCAGGCGGGCAACGGCCGCATCGAGCTTGAGGCCGGTGACGCGCTGCACATAGTCGTGCGGCACTTCGCCAGGCAGGGCCAGTTCTATGGCTTCGGCGTCTTCGGCTACATCGCCTGGCGCATTGGGCAGCAGCAACTCATGGCGCACGGCGATCTGTTCGAGCAACTGACGGCGGCGAGGGCTTTGCGAGGCGAGGTATATGAAGTCGGACATGGCTTGCGTAAAAGAGTGCCTTCAGCGCTTGCATTGCAAGGACTGCAGGCTATGAAAAAGATAGTACCACGGGCCTTCCGGGGTGGCTGTCACGGCGCCTGCCCCGGAATTCCGAACGAAAAAAAGCAGCCGGAGGCTGCTTCTTTTTTAGCACCAGACCGCCCAGGCGGGCCGGGAATCACTCCCGATGGTAGGGGTGGCCGGCATTCACCGACCAGGCGCGGTACAGCTGCTCGATGAGCAGCACCCGCACCATGGCATGGGGCAGCGTCAGATCCGACAGGCGGATGCGCTCGTGCGCGGCCTGGCGAAATGCCGGGTCCAGCCCGTCGGGGCCGCCGATGACCAGGGCCACGTCGTCACCTTCGAGCTGCCACCCCTGCAGGCGCTGGGCCAGCGCCTTGGTGGTCAGGTTGGTGCCGCGCTCGTCGAGCACCACGATGCGCATGCCACGCGGTATCGCCGCTTCGATGCGCTCGCGCTCGGCGGCGTACAGCGTTTCCAGCGTCTTGGAGCCGCGTGGCTCGGTCTTCACCGCCTTGAGCTCCACCTTGAGTTCCGGTGGAAAGCGCTTGGCGTAATCGTCGTAGGCCGTCTGCGCCCAGTCGGGCACGCGCAGGCCCACGGCCACAATCAACAGCCGCATCGCTCAGGCTCTCAGGAAGCCTTGCGGGGAGCGCGCTTGGCGGCAGGCGCTGCGGGCTTGGCAGTGCGTGGCACCGAAGCCTTGATCACAACGGTCTGGACCTTGGCTGCATCCTTCTTGACGGCGGGCTTCTTCGCGGCTGCGGGCTTGGCTGCGGCCTTGGCGGCAGACTTGGCTGCGATCTGGGCGGCTTCCTTGGCCACGGCGTTGGCGGCCGTCTTGGTGGCGGTCTTGGCGCTGGCGGCCGGAGCTGCCAGGGCCTTGGCCACGGCCTTGGCCGCTGGCTTCTTCACTGCGGGCTTCTTGGCCGCAGGCTTGGCCGCTGCCTTGGGCTTGGCCTTCACGCCGTCTTCGGCCTGGGCCTTGGACTTTGTCTTGGGCGCTGCCTTGGCATCGGCCTTGGCGGCCTTTTGCGCAGCCTTCTTGTCGGCCAGCAGGTTGGCAGCCGAAGCGGCAGGCTTGGCCGCGCCCAGCTTCAGGCGCACCGGCTTGTCACCCCAGAGTTCTTCCAGGCGGTAGTACTGGCGAATGGCCGGCTGCATGATGTGAGCCACGGCGGAGCCGCAGTCGACGATGATCCACTCGCCGTTTTCTTCGCCTTCGATGCGGGGCTTGCCGAAGCCGGCTTCCTTGACGGCGTCGCGCACGCTGGCCGCCAAAGCCTTGGTCTGGCGGTTGGACGTGCCCGATGCCACGATCACGCGTTCGAACAGGGGCGACAGGTGTTCAGTGTTGAAAACCTGGATGTCTTGCGCCTTGACATCCTCCAGGCCATCGACGATGGCGCGCTGGAGCTTGGTGACGTCTTTTTTTGCGGCGGTTTCCGTTTGGGGAGTGGTGGTCATCAGGCGATGTATAGAAAAGGGTTGGTCAATATAGCGCGCATGGGGGCAGAGCGCCTTCAGCGGCTGCCCCCCGCGGTGTACCGCAGACCGGGCTGTTGCATTGTTTTTGGAATGATGTGCGTACCGCATTCACGCGGACAGCTATCTAAATTATAGTTTTTTGCAGCATAACCCCGCTGCGCGCAAATCAAGCCCGTTACAAGGTCGGGCATAGGCGGATGAAAAACCAGCGCCGGCGCCCGTTTTTCATCCTCGCAAGGCTTCACAGCCAGTCGCGCCGGACCAGGAAATCCTGCGCCAAAAGCGCTTCGGGCGTGCCCGGCGCGTCTTCGCGCTGGTAGCTCCAGCAGGCATGCGGTGGCATGGACAACAGGATGGACTCGGTGCGCCCTCCCGACTGCAGGCCGAAATGCGTGCCGCGGTCCCAGACCAGGTTGAACTCGACATAGCGGCCGCGCCGATAGCGCTGGAACGCCACTTCGCGCTCGCCATAGGCCGTGTCCTTGCGGCGTTCCACGATGGGCAGATAGGCCTTGAGCAAGGCATCGCCCACGGAACGCAGCATGGCAAAGCTGCGTGGCTGCGCGAACTCGCTGAAATCGTCGAAGAAGATGCCGCCCACGCCGCGCTGCTCATTGCGGTGCTTGAGAAAGAAATACTCGTCGCACCAGGTCTTGAAACGCGGATAGAGGTCAGCGCCAAACGGCGCCAGCGCATCGCGGCAGCTGCGGTGAAAGCCCTTGGCGTCCTCCTCAAAGCCGTAGCAAGGCGTCAAGTCCATGCCCCCGCCGAACCAGCAGACCGGTTCCTGGCCGGGATGGCCCGCGGAAATCATGCGCACATTCATGTGCACCGTCGGTACATAGGGATTGCGCGGGTGGAACACCAGCGACACGCCCATGGCCTCGAACGGCGCACCGGCGAGCTCGGGGCGGTGCTGGGTGGCCGAAGGCGGCAATTGCGCTCCACGCACATGCGAGAAGCCGCAGCCGGCGCGCTCGAAAACGCGTCCGCCTTCCATGATGCGCGTCACGCCTTCGCCCTGGAGGCGCTCCTGCGGGCCCTTGTGCCAGGCATCGACCAGGAAGCGGCCGCCGCCCTCGCCTTCAACGGCTTCCAGCGCCGCGCAGATCGCGTCCTGCAGGCCTGTCAGATAGGCGCGCACGTTCTCCACGCTGGCAGGCGTCTCGGTGATTGCATCCACAGGCCGCACCTCAGCTCTTGATGGCGCGAAAGCCGATGTCGCGGCGGTACTGCATGCCATCGAAATGGATGCTGCGCGCCACGTCATAGACGCGCACCTGGGCCTGCTTGACGCTGTCGGCCAGCGCCGTCACGCACAGCACGCGGCCACCGGTGACCTGGGGCACGCCATCCACAAGTGCAGTGCCGGCATGGAACACCATGGCGTCATCGGCTTCGGCCGGCAGGCCGGTGATGACATCACCCTTGCGCGGTGCTTCAGGGTAGCCAAAGGCCGCCATCACCACGCCCAGGGCAGTGCGCCGATCCCATTCGAGTTCGACCTGGTCGAGCTTGCCGTCCACGGCCGCGCTCATCACGTCCACCAGATCGCTCTTGAGACGCATCATGATGGGCTGGGTTTCGGGGTCGCCCATGCGGCAGTTGAATTCCAGCGTCTTCACATGGCCCGTGGGGTCGATCATCAGACCGGCGTAGAGGAAGCCTGTGAACGGAATACCGTCGCGTTCCATGCCGCGGATGGTCGGCAGGATGATTTCGCGCATGGAACGGGCGTGCACGTCGGCCGTGACCACGGGTGCGGGCGAATAAGCGCCCATGCCGCCGGTGTTCGGGCCTTCGTCGCCGTCCTTGAGGCGTTTGTGGTCCTGGCTGGTGGCCAGCGCCAGCACGTTCTTGCCGTCGCACAGCACGATGAAGCTGGCTTCCTCGCCTTCGAGGAATTCCTCGATCACCACGCGGGCGCCGCCGTCGTTGTGGCTCACGCCGTACTTGTTGTCGACCAGCATGAAGTCCACGGCATCGTGGGCTTCCTGGGCCGTCAGCGCCACGACCACGCCCTTGCCGGCGGCCAGGCCGTCGGCCTTGACCACGATGGGCGCGCCCAGGCGGTCGATGTAGGCATGGGCCAGCACCGGGTCGGTGAAGGTGTCGTAGGCCGCCGTCGGGATGTTGTGGCGTGCCATGAAGGCCTTGGAGAAGGCCTTGGAGCTCTCCAGCTGGGCTGCGGCCTTGGTCGGGCCGAAGACCCGCAGGCCATGGGCGCGGAATTCATCGACCACGCCAGCGGCCAGCGGTGCTTCGGGGCCGACCACGGTCAGCCCGACTTTTTCCGCCTGCGCCCATTCGCGCAGGGCGACCACATCGGTCAAGGCCAGGTT
>JAMNYN010000223.1 GCA_023622805.1 Pseudomonadota bacterium
GCCGGCGTGGCCTGGTGCAGGCTGATGTTGACTTTGGGATAGGCTTCGCGCAGCTTGGCCACCGACGGCGGCAGCACATAGCGCGCCTGGGTGTGGGTGGTGGCAATGCTCAGCGTGCCGCTGTCCTGGGCGCTGAACTGTTCGCCTATGCGCTTGAGGTTGCCGACTTCCCGCATGATCAGCTCAATGCTTTGCAGCACATGCTGGCCCGGCTCGGTGATGCGCTTGAGGCGTTTGCCGTGGCGCGCAAAAATGTCCACGCCCAGCTCTTCCTCCAGCTCGATGATGGCCTTGGAGACCCCGGGTTGCGAGGTGTGCAGGGCTTTCGCGGCCTCGGTGAGGTTGAGGTTGCGGCGCGCGGCTTCTTGAACGAAGCGGAATTGATGCAGGTTCATATCTGATTTCTGCTAAAGATGTCTGTCATTATGCAGTATTCATCTAAGAAATCCAGCCTTTATGCCGCACTAAAACGCTGCTTCAAGGCCGTTCGGTCGCAATCTGTGCGAGCAAGGCCGTGACGCGTGCATCTTCGCCCACGGAATCCTGGACTTCGACCAGTACATCCGGGTGCCGTGCGCGCAAATCGGCCACCAGCCGCGGAATGTCTTCGCGGGCGTGCTTGCCCGTGCCCAGGAACATGGGCGTGACGCGCAATTGCCGCACGCCTTGCGCGATCAACTGGTCGGCGGCCTCTGCAAAGCTGGGAGCGGTGAGTTCCAGGTAGGCGCAGCAGCAAGGCAGCTGCGGCTGCGTCTGCTGTATGCGCGCCAGCACGGCTTCCAGCGGGGCGCGCCACAGCGGATCGCGCGAACCGTGGCCCAGCAGGATCACGCCTTGGAGTGGTGTGGTGTTGTCGATTGGGGTCATCGTCTGAGTACCAGCCAGGCAAAGGCGCCCAGCGACAGCAGGCTGTAGATGAAGCCGGGCGCGGCGGCCGTGAGCATGGGCGACCAGTTCTGCAGATTGCCGGCGTAGCCGAAGACGTTGTTCAGCAGGAAGAAGCTGATGCCGGCCATCACGCCGCCAAACACGTAGGCCGCGATGCCGCCGGAGCGGAAATGCAGATAGGCAAACGGCAGGGCCAGCACCACCATCACCAGGCAGCTCAGCGGGTAGAAGACTTTGCGCCAGAACTCGATTTCGTACTTCTGCGCGGATTGTCCGTTGGACTCCAGGTGGCGCACGTACTGGAACAGGTCGATGGTCGCCATGCGGTCGGGCTTGAGCAGCGAGGCCGAAATCATTTCCGCGCTGATGCGCGTAGGCCAGTCCAGGCTGTCCTGCTGCGTGCGTTCGAGCCGGGCCTGGCCGTTCTTTTGCACATAGGTGCTGCGCGCCACATCGTGCAGCGTCCAGACATCCTTGTCGGAATCCACCGTGGCCGAGTCGGCATGGGTTTGCGAAGCCATGCGGCCCTGGGCATTGAACTCGAAAATGCGCACGCCGATCAGCTCGCCGCCCTTGCCCAGGGAGTTCACGTTGACGGCAAACGAATGCTCGCCCTGGCGTTCCTTGAGCCAGGCACCGGTGGCGCCGGTCGACAGGCGGCCCAGCTGGGCGGCCTTGATCAGCTGCGCCGTGCGCTCGGCGGCCGGCGCAATGTAGTCGCCGACGGCAAAGGTCAGCACGGCGAAGCCGCAGCCCAGCACCAGCAGGGTGCGCAAGGCCATCCAGGGCCCCATGCCACTGGTGCGCATGATGGTGAATTCAGAGCTTTGGGCCAGTCGGGCCATCACGTAAATCGTGCCGATGAGCACGGTGATGGGCAGCAACTCGTAGAGATGGCTGGGCAGGCTCAGCAGCACGAACAGCAGGGCGTGCGAAGGCTTGTAGACTTCGCCGCCGGTGCGGCCGACCCAGCGCAGCTCGTCGATCAGGTCAAAAAAGAAGAACAGGGCCAGGAAAGCCAGGGTCACGAAGGCCACGGAGGAAATGGCATCGCGATAGATCAGGCGGCGCAGGACTTTCATGGGGCAGAGACCTTGTTCTTGGGCTGCCAGAGCGAGCGTATCGACCAGCGGTGGTGGCGCGCGAGCAGCACGCCCAAAGCGCTCAGCAGCGTGCCGCCATGCAGCAATGCCATGAAGCCCAGCGCACCGATGCGGCCCGCGCCAACCCAGCTTTGTCCCAAGGTCATGAGGTTGTAGTAAACAATGAAGGCAAACAGGGCGATCATCAGGCTGGAGCTGTTGCCGGCCCGCGGATTGACACTGGCCACGGCCAGGCCCAGCACGATGAAGTTGAAGGCGGCGAGCGGCAGGCCCAGGCGCCAGCCCAGTTCCGCCTGAAAAATCGGCTGATCTTCGTTCCACAGCTTGTGGGTATACATGCTGCGGGCCGACTGCTCTTCTTCGGCGGCGGCCGTGCTGGCGTCGATCTGCAGGCCGTATTCCTTGAATTCGCTGATCTTCACGCCGGGCTTGTTGGTCTGCGTTTCCACGCGCTGGCCGTCGCTGAGAATGGCCATGCGCCGTCCGTTCTGCACTTCCAGGCGGGCGCTGCGCGCCGACGTCACCGATTCGGTCTCCGCGTCGTTGGTGACGATGAACACGTTGTTAGCGGCCTCGGCGCCGGGCGTTTCCTTGTCGATGAAGAACACCCGCGAGCCGTCGGACGACTCCTGGAATTCACCGGGTGCGATGCGGTCGATGTCGCTGCGCTGCGCATACTGTGTCTTGAGCTGCTCCACCTGCTGGTTGGACCATGGCCAGACCAGCGTGGCCAGGATGGCGATCACCGCCACCACCGGCCAGGCAAAGCGCAGCATGGGCGGTAGAAACGACACCAGTCCGCGCCCGCTGGCAAACCAGATGACCATTTCGCTGTCGCGATACATGCGCGACAGAGACCCCACAACCGAAACGAACAGACTCAGACCCAGAATGGTGGGCAACTGGCCCAATACGGTGAAGCCCATCACCATGATCACATCGGATGGGTTGACATTGCCGCGGGATGCCTGGCCAAGGGTGCGAATCAGCATCATGGTCATGACGACAGTGACCAGCACCACCAAGGTGGCGCCAAAGCTGCGGGCCAGCTCTTTGCGTATGGATGAATCGAATAACATTGGCTGAAAGGAAAACGCCGATTATGAACTTTGATCTCAAGGCACTGACCATTGCGGCGGCTGCCAACGAAAAATGTGACCTGCTGGTGGTGCTCGTTGCCGAGCCCCTGCCCGCGGCTGTCGATCCCCTGTCCTCGCTGGTGGCCGTGGCCCTCAAGCATGGCGACCTGCAGACCGAAGCCGGCAAGTCATTGTCGCTTTACCAGGTACCTGCCGTTGCCGCGCGTCGCGTACTGCTGGTCGGCGCTGGCGATGGCTCTGCCAGGTCGGTTCGCAAGGCCTTGGCCGCTGCCGGTCCGGCGCTGAACACACCTGCGCTCAAGCGCGCTGTAGTGTGCTTCAGTTTTGATGTCCCTGCAGCGTCCGTGACGGCCGCCGTGCAGGCCGCGGCCGATGCAACCTATGTTTTTTCCACCACCAAACCTTCCGCCAAGCCTTGCAGCCTGGAAAAGCTGGTGCTGGGCGTGCAGTCCAAGGCCGCCGTGCAGGCTGCCTTCGACTGCGGCGTGGCGCTGGCGCTGGGCCAGGGCACGGCGCGCGAATGGGCCAACCGCCCGGCCAACCATGCGACGCCCAGCCTGCTGGCGGAAGCCGCCAAAGCCCTGGGCAAGCTGCCGGGCATCGAGTGCAAGGTGCATGGGCCTGCCGACGTGGCCAAGCTGGGCATGGGCGCCTTCATGGCCGTGGCCCAGGGCTCGCATGAGCCCCTGCGCCTGATCGAGCTGCACTACCAGGGCGGCGCCAAGGGCGACGCGCCCGTGGCCCTGGTGGGCAAAGGCATCACTTTCGACACCGGCGGCATCTCGCTCAAGCCGGCGGCGGAAATGGACGAGATGAAATACGACATGGGCGGCGCGGCCAGCGTGCTGGGCGTGTTCCGCGCCCTGGCCGAACTGCGTCCGGCGATCAACGTGGTGGGCATCATCCCGGCCTGCGAAAACATGCCCGACGGCCGTG
The DNA here is from genome assembly GCA_023622805.1 of Pseudomonadota bacterium. Taxonomy (GTDB): domain Bacteria; phylum Pseudomonadota; class Gammaproteobacteria; order Burkholderiales; family Burkholderiaceae_C; genus Comamonas; species Comamonas bellezanensis. The sequence continues at coordinate 4,028 of JAMNYN010000223.1, forward strand.
CGGTCAAGCCCGGCGATGTGGTGACCAGCATGAGCGGTCAGACCATTGAAATCCTCAACACCGATGCCGAAGGCCGGCTGGTGCTGTGCGATGCGCTGACCTATGTGGCCCGCTTCAAGCCGCGTGCCGTGGTCGATATCGCCACGCTCACGGGCGCCTGTGTGGTGGCGCTGGGCGGACTGCGCAGCGGCCTGTTCTCCACCGACGAAGCACTCGCCCAGGCCCTGCAAAGCGCCGGCGACGCGGCCCAGGATCTGTGCTGGCGCATGCCGCTGGACGAGGAATACGCTGAAGGCCTGAAGAGCAATTTTGCCGATGTGGGCAACGTGGCCGGCCGTGCCGGTGGCGCCGTGACGGCCGCCAAGTTCCTGCAGCGCTTTGTGGGCGACCTGCCATGGGCCCACCTGGACATCGCGGGCACGGCCTGGAAGAGCGGCGCGGCCAAGGGCTCCACGGGCCGTCCCGTGGGCTTGCTGGTGCACTACCTGCTGGACGCCGCCAAGGCAGCGCCCGTCAAGGCCAAAGCGGTCAAGGCGGCCAAGCAGGTGAAGGCGGAAAAAACCGCCAAGGCCGACAAGCCTGCCAAGGTGGCCAAGTCGGTTGCAGCGGCTGAAACGGCGGCGGCAGTGAATGCCCCTGGCGCCCCGGCTTCGGCCAAGGCTCCCAAGGCGGCCACCGGACCGCTGCTTTGAAGGCTCGCTGTCTGCCATGACCGAAGTTGCGTTTCACTTCAATGCGCCGGACAAGCTGGCTTATGTCTGCCGATTCGTGCGCAACGCCTTTCGCAACGACGCACGGGTGGTAGTGACAGGCCCGCTTGCGGTGACGCAGGCGCTGTCCGCCATGCTGTGGAAGATGCCGCCCACCGACTTCCTGGCCCATGCCTGCGAAGGCGATGACGCCCAGGTGTTTGCGGCTTCTCCCGTGGTGCTGGTGCAGGACGAGCGCTGCGCACTGCACCAGGACGTGCTGCTCAACCTGTGGGACAGCGTGCCCGCGCATTTCGCTGCGTTTGCCCGCGTGGTGGAAGTGGTGAGCGCGCACGATGAGCAGGACCGGGCCCAGGCCCGGCTGCGCTGGAAGCACTATGCGGGCCTGGGCCTGACCATCGTGCGCCATGACCTGGTGCTGAAAGGATGACGATGGACTCGCCGCAAGCCAAAGTGCCGCCGCGCTATGTTCCCACGCTGACCGAAGTCGTCACCGGCCTGGAGCCGGTACCCCCTGAGGCCAGCGTGGCGGCACCCGCGCTGCCTGCTGCTGCGTCCCAGGAGGCGGTCCCGGCCGTGCTTTTCGAAGCGCCGGCCGTGCTTTTCGAAGCGCCTGCCGTGCCCACGGCCGCCGACATGGCCGTGGCCGAAGAACTGCTGGTGCAGCGTTTGCTGCAGCGGGTGGAGCTGGCGCTCGACCAGCGGCTGCAGGCCTGCATCGCCCAGGTGGTGCAGGAGCAGACACGCTCCATCACGCTACGCCTGCAGGAAGAACTGGAGTCGGTGGTGCGCCAGACGGTGCATGACGCCGTGGCGCAGGAGCTGGAGCAGCCCGCGCCGCGTTGATGCGTGGCCGGGCTAGCGCCCGGCGGCTGCCAGGTGGTAGTCGGGGTTGACGATGTGCGTGGGCGTGTGGCGGATGAAGTTGACGACGTTGTCGAACGCCGCGCCAAAATACAGCTCATAGCTGTCCTGCTCCACGTAGCCCAGATGCGGCGTGCAAATGCAGTTTTCCATGCGCAGCAAGGCATGGCCTTGCAGTATCGGCTCGCTTT
>JAMNYN010000774.1 GCA_023622805.1 Pseudomonadota bacterium
GGATCGGCAATTTCGTAGACCAGATGCTCCTTGATCGTGAACGGATCCACACGCCCGCCCGTCCCCTGCAACTTCGTGACCTCGGCACTTCCGTCAGCGTTGAACTCGATGATGGGAAAACCTACGCGTCCCATGTGAGGCATCTCCGCGAACCGCGACGACATACCACCCGTGCAGGCAGACGCGCATTCAACGATGTGACCAAGTGTCACTGCAGCCGCAAACCGATCCACGTGGGCAGCGTCACGCACCCAGCCAAACTCGTGGGCCAAAGGGCCGACATAGACAGCGTTATCCGAGACGCGACCAGCGATCACTACGTCCGCGCCACCTGCAAGTCCTTCCACGATCCCGGTGCTGTCGGTGTAGACATTTGCCGAAACGACGCGATTGCGGATCGCAGCGAAATCGGTATCTCCCGTGTCCATGTTGACCAGTGGTACACCTTGCGCCAGCAGAGTATCCAGTTTGTCCAGCAGATCATCGCCTTCCACCAAGGCTACCCGCGTGCCTTGGAGTCCGGCCTTGCGTGCCTCCTCGGCAATGCGCTTAGCCGCTGCACGGGGATTGACGCCACCGCCATTGGAGACCAGCCGTGTTCCGCGTTCGCGTGCCGTTGCCAGCATGGCATTCATATAGGTAACTGCATCCGGCACATAGCCTGCCTCAGGATTCTTCAGCTTCTGCCGCTGCAGCAGCGACATCGTTAGTTCAGCCAAAAAGTCGAAGCACAGATAGTCGAGATTTCCACCCTTCAACAACTCCATGGCAGGATCCATGGCATCTCCCCAGAAGCCCGACCCTGCGCCAATACGAACTACTTTCTTCATGTGATCTCCTCCATTCCTATTCGGAATCTAATTTCATTTCAAATGAGTTAATTTCATTATCAAACGAACATGGCACGAGGTCAATAGCCCCGAGGTACGGCTTGGAGCAAAATTCATAAAAAAAGCAAGCAAACTGACATCGCTTCGGACGGCGCGGACTACAGCCTTACGAAAGAACAGCAAACTTCGAAAGAAGCACTCTGAACCTTGACGGTAGTGTTGCTAGTCCATAAGAGCGCGGCAATCCCATGTTGACCGTCGCCAGTCTCCCGGCTATTCATCAGCGCTCGCAGCTTGCCAGCAATTGCGGCACCCGGCTGGCCCTGTGCGTGGGCAGCCGCGTCAGCACGTCCTTGAGGTAGGCATAGGGGTCATGCCCATTCATACGGGCCGACTGGACCAGACTCATCACCGCCGCCGCCCGTTGGCCCGCACGCAAGCTGCCAGAGAACGGCCAATTGACTCTGCCAATGGCGATGGCGATGGCGATACCGTCGTGCATCAACACCATCATGCAGTTAGCGCGCTTGTTGGCGAACAGCTAGACGTGGCGGGGTGGGCGGCGCCAAAGCGGTGACGACCCGTGCCAGCGCCAGGTCGGTGCTATCACTGCCCAATACAGGCAGCGAGGCAGCCAGATCAATTGGGCATCGTGTGCATGTTGGTTGGCGTGGACGAGATCTTGCTCGCAGGGAGGTGCTGCACCAAGGTGCATGGACGGGTGCTTGCCACCTTCTGCATTACGGTAATTCGACAGCTCAATTACCTGGCAAAGCTCTTTCTTGAAGGGTTTTCCCTGTGCAAGCAGGCCTCTATCCTTCTTGACAAAATTTTCAGGCATGTTGTAATTTCGTTATGTTTGATGTAATTTCATTTAAATAATCGACGATAAGTCGGGTTAGGCCGTCACAACATGGGAAAGCCACTAAGCAACATCCGCGTACTTGATATGTCCCGCATCCTTGCGGGACCTTGGGCAACGCAGAACCTCGCTGACCTCGGTGCGGATGTCATCAAGGTTGAAAAACCGGGTGTGGGCGACGACACGCGGCAGATGGGGCCGCCGTTCCTGCAGGACGAAGCCACGGGGGAATATGGTGATGCGGCTTACTTCCTGTGCTGCAACCGGGGAAAAAAGTCGATTACCGTGGATTTCGCAGATGCCCGTGGGCAGGCCTTGATCAAGGAACTGGTGCTGCAAACTGATGTTTTTGTTGAGAACTACAAGGTGGGTGCGCTGGAGAAGTACGGACTTGATTACCAGTCCCTCAAAGCGATCAACCCGGAAATGATCTATTGCTCGATCACCGGATTCGGGCAAACAGGCCCCTACAAAAACCGCGCTGGCTACGACTATCTGATTCAGGGCATGGGCGGTCTGATGAGCGTTACTGGCGAACGTGACGACCTCCCGGGAGGCGGACCGCAGCGCGTCGGTGTGGCCGTCTCAGACCTGATGGCAGGGATGTACGCTGCCGTAGCGATTCTTGCCGCACTTCACCACCGTACTGCTGGACACGGAGGGCAACATATCGATATCAGCCTCCTGGACTGTCAGGTTGGCTCACTCGTCAACCAAGCCCTGAACCATTTCGTCTCGGGCGATGTCCCGAAACGCATGGGTAGCGGGCACCCCAATATCGCTCCATATGCCGTCTACCCGGCATCGGATGGGCACCTCATCCTTGCCGTGGGAAACGACACTCAGTTCAGACGGCTGTGCAGCGCGATCGGTCATCCAGAAATGGGAGGCGACGAACGCTTTGCGACCATCCGGGCACGCGTGCAAAACCGAACCCAGCTCGACGAATGGCTCTTTCCAATCACGCGCTCACGAAGCGTTGCCGAATGGGTTTCTCTGCTGGAAGAGGCACAGGTCCCTGGTGGACCAATCAACGATATCGAACGGGTTTTCCAGGATCCACATGTGATCGCACGAGGCATGCGTATGGACCTTCCCCATGCGAAGTACGGGTCGGTTCCGTCCGTGCGAAACCCGATACGGTTTTCCGAAACCCCGCTGGAGTTCGAGGTTGCGCCCCCACTCCTGGGAGAACACACCGATGAGGTACTGCGGTCGATAAACCTCAGCCCCGAAGAGATCGCAGGACTTCGCAGCGCAGGGATCCTTTGATGAGGGAGTCGCGCGCATCCGTTTTAAACCAGCCCAAGATGGAAAAATCATGCACAGAACTACGCTAAGAGACGCTTCTGGACTCGAGATCATGGGCGTCGGCCTACATTGGGACGACGTGGATATAGGTGATCGCTATCGAACGTTGGGACGAACTATCACAGAAGCCGACATCACAGTTTATGTGGCTGCAGTCGGCATGGTGGAGGAGATGTTCACCAATCTTGAGTACATCCAAGAAGTTTCCGTAATCGGCGCTCGCCCAGTACCCGGCTCCCTGGTCTTTTGCATCGCCGAAGGACTCTTGATGCAGAGCACCATGCAACGTACCGGCATGGCTTTCATGGGTGCAGAAATTCAGGTGCACAAACCCACCTCGGCTGGTGACACCATCCACGTGGAATGCGAAGTCGTCGAAGCCCGTGCGACTAGCAAGCAGGGTCGCGGACTTCTTCGTACGTCCAACAAGGTGGTCAACCAGCGTGGTGAGGTGGTACTCACCTACAACCCGCTGCGAATGGTCAAGTCTAAGCCGAGGCCAGGACCAGCATGAACCAGCGACACCACCTTTTCCAAGAACCCCCGGCATACACACCACCGACCAGGAGAGAGACAACTATGAAGCGCCGCACATTCGCAACCGCCATCACCGTCGGTTTGAGCACATTGTTCTTCGGCACCGTGCATGCTCAGACCTTCCCGTCCAAGCCCATCAAGCTCGTCCTGCCATTCGCAGCAGGGAGTCCAACCGACGCGCTGGCCCGAGTCATCGCTGGCCCTCTATCGAAGCGCTTAGGGCAAGCCATCATCATCGACAACAAGCCAGGAGCTACGGGAATGCTCGGCACCGACTTTGTTGCCAAGGCGCCGGCCGACGGCTATACGCTTCTCTTCGGGACCAATACCACGCAAGTGGCGAACAAGTACTTCTTCAAGTCCATGCCTTATGACGGTGAAAAGGACTTTGTTCCCGTGGTCATCGTCGGTGGTGTTCCTCATGCGTTGGTCGTCAACCCATCGTTACCGGTGAACTCCGTCCAGGATCTCATCAAGTACGCCAAAGCCAACCCTGGTGCGGTGTCGTTCCCCTATGCCAACAGCACGACCCGAATCACTGCAAGCACATTCCGCGTAATGACGCAGACCGATCTGGTCGCAGTACCTTACAAGGCATACGGTCAGGCCGTGACCGAACTGCTCGGTGGCCAAACGCAAATGATGTTCATCGACTTCACCACCGGATTGGGGCATATACGCTCTGGCAAGCTCAAGGCACTGGCGATTACCCCGAATCGTTCGTCCAAGCTTCCGGGTGTACCCGCCATGAAGGAGGTATTGCCCGGTTTTGATATCGGCAACTGGAACGGGCTGTTCGCACCAGCGGGAACCCCCGCCGACATTGTTGAGCGCATCAACCGTGAAATGACCGCCGTTCTCGCAATACCTGAGGTTCAGCAACAGATCGATAACACCGGGTACGAACTGCTGAAGCCAATGTCTCCGACGGAGTTCTCAAAATACATCGCCGCTGAGGGCGTCCACTGGGGCAAGCTCGCTAAGAGCGCAGGTATTGAGGCTGAATAGAAGGTCTGTCCAAACGATTGGGACAGCCCGCCATCGTAGAAAACAGGGCGGGTGCGAGTGGATTCCGGGCCAGCACCCATGTGGCCCGATCCACGTCCGACGGCTATTCCAGGTGGCAGAAACTGCCACTTGGAAGAAGCTGGTCGAACAGGCTCGCAGCCCGATTCAGGGATCTCAAATTCATGCGCACAGCGATCTCGTATGACCAGGCATCAAGCCTCCTCACGGGGGGCATGGAAACTACCTTGCGCCATCGATCGTCGCGGAAGGGATGGATCCGAATAACCTCCCCCAGGGAGATGCCCGGTTGATGAGCTGCCTGCCTCAGGAGTACTAACAAGTTCGGCGCGACCTTTCACCATGACAACAGATCGCGACGCCCTGCTGCAGCGGGCTCACTCGCTTTACAGGTGAGCCCACGTCGAACGTGAATGCTTGCTTAGAACAAGAGTAACCAGTCAAAGTAGAGGAAAAACCCAATGAGCCAAGAAATCTCCGAAGCCCCCGTGAACTTCCGCGTCGAGGAAGGTGTGGCAACTATATGCATCGACCGTCCAGCGCAACGCAACGCGCTCTCGATCGCCGTATGCGAGAGGCTACTCGAACTCTGGGATGAGGTAGAGAGCCGCGACGACATTCGTATCGCCATTATCACGTCTTCCGACTGCGGGACGTTTTCTGCTGGCATGGATCTCAAGGAGGCTGCCAAAATCCGCGCTGACACGGGCAAGGATATGCTCGAGATGCTGCGCGATCCCTTCCATCAACGGATGCGTAAGGTGTCCAAACCCATCATTGCCGCGATGACAGGTCACTTCACTGCGGGCGGAATGGTTCTCGCTGCGAACAGCGATATTCGCATCGGAGTGAAGGGCACGCGTGGCGGCATCTCCGAGGCAAAGGTCGGCCGCGGATCTCCATGGGGTGTTCCAATGCTGTGGATGCTGCCGCAGCCTTTTCTGCTCGAATTGATGCTCACGGGGGACCTCCATCCTATTGAACGCTTCTACGAGCTTGGCTTTGTTAACTACGTGGAAGCTGATGCCGAAGCGGTGCGCGCCCGCGCATACCAACTCGCCCGGACGATTGCAGACAACGCTCCGCTGACGGTTTGGGCCGCGAAGAAGAGCGTGGAAGCTGCAATGGATCTGGGGTGTATTAAGGGCCTCGAAGCTGCCAAGCGGTTTCATCAGCGGGTGTACTCTAGTGCGGATGCCATTGAAGGACC
>JAMNYN010000568.1 GCA_023622805.1 Pseudomonadota bacterium
CCTGTCGGGACTGATGATCGGCGTGTTCTGCGCGCTGGACGGCATGTTGTTCTACGTGTTCTTCGAAGCCACGCTGATTCCGATGTATCTGATCATCGGTATCTGGGGCGGCCCGAACAAGATCTACGCAGCGTTCAAGTTCTTCCTGTACACCTTGATGGGCTCGCTGCTCATGCTGATCGCGCTGATCTACCTGTACATCCAGTCGGGTGGCAGTTTCGATCTGCAAGCCTGGTATGCGCTGCCCCTGTCGGGTTCGGCCCAGACCCTGCTGTTCTTCGCCTTCTTCGCGGCTTTCGCCGTGAAGGTGCCCATGTTCCCGGTGCACACCTGGCTGCCCGACGTGCACGTCGAAGCGCCTACCGGTGGTTCGGCCGTGCTGGCGGCGATCATGCTCAAGCTCGGTGCCTATGGTTTCCTGCGCTTTTCCATGCCCATCGCTCCCGATGCGGCACGTGAATGGGCCTGGCTGATCATCACGCTGTCGCTGATCGCCGTGATCTACGTGGCGCTGGTGGCGCTGGTGCAAAAGGACATGAAGAAGCTGGTGGCTTATTCGTCCGTGGCGCATATGGGCTTCGTGACCCTGGGCTTCTTCCTGTTCAACGACCTGGGCATGTCCGGCGGTCTGGTGCAGATGATTGCCCACGGCTTTGTCTCGGGCGCGATGTTCCTGTCCATCGGCGTGCTGTACGACCGCGTACATTCGCGTGAAATCGCTGCCTACGGCGGCGTGGTCAACACCATGCCCAAGTTCGCCGCCTTTGCGCTGTTCTTCGCGATGGCCAATTGCGGTCTGCCCGCCACGGCCGGTTTCGTCGGCGAGTGGATGGTGATCCTGGCGGCCGTGAAGTTCAACTTCTGGGTCGGCCTGGGCACTGCCACGGCGCTGATCTTCGGCGCGAGCTACACCCTGTGGATGTACAAGCGGGTCTACCTGGGCCCGGTTGCCAACGACAATGTGCGCGGCCTCAGCGACATCAATGCCCGCGAGTTCCTCGTGCTGGCGGTGCTCGCAGCGGCAGTGCTCTACATGGGCGTGTACCCCAAGCCCTTCACGGATGTGATGGACGTTTCCGTGGCCCAGCTGCTGAAGCAGGTCGCCCTGTCCAAGCTTCCCTGACCAGACTGAACTGAGAGACTCGAGATGATTGACAACATCAGCTGGCTTGCGATCTACCCGGAGATATTGCTCCTGGTCATGGCATGCGTGATCGCCCTGGTCGACCTGGGCGTCAACAGCCCGCGCCGTACCGCAACCTATGTGCTCACCATGCTGACCCTGGCGGTGGTGGCCGTGCTGCAAGGCATGTATGCTTCGAGCGGCAACACCTTCTATGGCTGGGGCAACATGGTGGTCAGCGACTCCATGGGCAACTGGCTCAAGTGCTTCGCCACGGTGGCCTTGATGGTGACCCTGGTCTACGGCCGACCCTATGCCGCGGACCGCGACATGCTGCGCGGTGGTGAGCTGTTCACGCTGTCCATGCTGGCTCTGCTGGGCATGTTCATCATGATTTCCGGCAACAACTTCCTGATCCTGTACCTGGGTCTGGAACTGCTGACGCTGTCGAGCTATGCGCTGGTCGCGCTGCGCCGCGACAACGAAGCGGCGGTTGAAGCCGCGATGAAGTACTTCGTGCTCGGCGCGATGGCCAGCGGCTTCCTGCTGTACGGCATGTCCATGCTCTACGGCGCGACCGGTTCGCTGGACATCGGCCAGGTCTTCAAGGCCATCAACTCGGGTGAAATCCGCCATCAGGTGCTGGTCTTCGGTCTGGTGTTCGTGGTCGCCGGCCTGGCGTTCAAGCTGGGTGTCGTTCCTTTCCACATGTGGATTCCCGACGTCTACCAGGGCGCTCCCACAGCCATCACGCTGTTGATCGGTGGCGCGCCCAAGCTGGCGGCGTTCGCGATCACGATCCGCCTGCTGGTCGACGGACTGCTTCCGCTGGCGATCGACTGGCAGCAGATGCTCGCGGTTCTGGCCATAGGCTCGTTGCTGATAGGTAACCTTGCGGCCATCGGCCAGAGCAACCTCAAGCGCATGCTGGCCTACTCGACCATCTCGCAAATGGGCTTTGTGCTGCTGGGCCTGCTGTCGGGGGTTGTGAACGGCCACGTCGACCCGGCCACGGTGGAAAACGCCTACAGCTCGGCGATGTTCTACGTGATCACCTACGTGCTGACCACGCTGGCCACCTTCGGTGTGGTGCTGCTGCTGGCGCGTGAAGGCTTCGAAAGCGAAGAGATCTCGGACCTGTCCGGTCTGAACCAGCGCAGCCCGCTGTACGCTGGCGTGATGGCGATCTGCATGTTCTCCATGGCCGGTATCCCTCCCTTGGTCGGCTTCTACGCCAAGCTGTCCGTGCTGCAGGCGCTGATCGCTTCGGGCGAGTCCGCCTACATCGCCCTGGCCGTGTTCGCGGTGGTGATGTCGCTGATCGGTGCTTTCTACTACCTGCGCGTGGTCAAGGTCATGTACTTTGATGCGCCAATCACGGCCACCAGCGTGTCCGCACCTCTGGATGTGCGCGTGGTGCTGACCGTCAACGGCGCCCTGGTGCTGCTGCTGGGCCTGCTGCCCGGCGGTCTGATGTCGCTGTGCGCTGACGCCATCGTGCGAGCACTGGCGTCTTAAAAACACCCCCTGAGCGACTTACGTCGCTTCCCCCTCTCAACCTTCGGTGGAGGGGGACGGCATCTTCGCTGCGGGGCGGCCCTTGCTCGATGCCCCTGGGCTGGGCTCTGCCAGTTTCAGGCGAGCGTCCACTGAGAAAGTACATTCGACCCGTGACACAGACAGCATCTATCTGGCTGGTGATCTTGGCGGCCCTGGTGGCCGCCAATTTGCCTTTCATCAATCACCGTTGGTTCATCGTCGGACCGGTGGCTGCCGGGCGCAAGCCCTTGCCCATGCGCTTGTTGGAAATGCTGTTGCTGTATTTCCTGGTCGGCGGCCTGGCCTTGCTGCTCGAGCGGCGCGTCGGTCAGATTGCTCCCCAAGGCTGGGAGTTTTATGCGATCACCGCTACACTGTTTCTCACGCTGGGCTTCCCCGGCTTTGTCTACCGCTACCTGGTTCGACGGCGCCATTGAGGTCCATGGGGCCGCTCCAGTGATTGACCATGAAGGTACTTGATCTTGGTTGCCAATCTGGACACGTGTTTGAAGGCTGGTTCGCTTCCGAGGAAGATTTCCAGTCCCAGAAAGCGCGCGCGCTGGTCCAGTGCCCACTGTGCGGCGACACCGCCATCGACAAGCGCCTGAGCGCGCCGCGGCTGAACCTCGGGGCCCAGGCCCCTGCCACCCGTCCCGCGGCCGATGAGGCCGCCGTTGCGCCTGCGCTCGCAGCGGACGCACGCCAGGCCATGCAGGCCGCCTGGCTGCAAATGTCCCGCAAACTCATCGCCAATACCGAAGACGTGGGACCGCGCTTTGCCGACGAAGCCCGGCGTATGCACCACGGCGAAGTCGAGCCCCGCGGCATACGCGGGCAGGCCAGCGCCAAAGAGGCCGTGGCCTTGCTCGAAGAGGGCATCAGCGTGCTGCCCCTGGCCCTGGCCGATGGGGCCAAGGAAACGCTGCAGTAAGACGCTGCAGCGGGCCGCGCAGCCTGCGCCGCCCAGGAAAAGACAGACAGCGCAGGGCGCACAGGCCCACGCGCCTGTAAAACTGTCGCCAAAAGACATAGACGACAACTTTTTTCCGGTCTGAAACGGTATTTCAGTGTGTGCGCGTACTCACCGTATACGCACGTCTGGCTGCGCCTTGTGTCAGCCTTGTTCGCCAGATGGCTGCAGTCCTTAGGCGTTTGTACTGCCGTGTTTGTCCCAGTGTAGGGAGCGCGGCCGACGCTTACGATCCAGTGCATATCCACAAGGGGTGCGGCAATCGGCCGAATCCGTGTGGTTTCGCAGCATCTACCGGAGCGGCCAGAGCGCACATGAGCGACGTCATTCTTGAGACCAGCCACCTGACCAAAGAGTTCAAGGGCTTTACCGCAGTCAGCGATGTGAGTTTGTCGGTCCGCCGCGGCGCCATCCATGCGCTGATCGGGCCCAATGGAGCGGGAAAAACCACCTGCTTCAACTTGCTGACGAAATTTCTTGAACCGACGTCGGGCAGCATCCGCTTCAACGGCGTCGACATCACACGTGAGCAGCCGTCGCAGATCGCACGCCGCGGCGTGATCCGTTCGTTCCAGATTTCGGCCGTGTTCTCCCATCTGACCCTGCTGGAAAACGTGCGCGTGGGCCTGCAGCGCCAACTGGGCACGGCGTTTCACTTCTGGCGCAGCGAAAAAAGCCTGGACCAGCTCAACGACAGGGCGATGGCCTTGCTGGCCGAAGTCAACCTGGAGCACCTGGCCAACGAGCTCACGGTGAACCTGCCTTATGGCCGCAAGCGCGCGCTGGAGATCGCGACCACGCTGGCCATGGAGCCCGAACTGATGCTGCTCGACGAGCCTACCCAGGGCATGGGCCACGAAGACGTGGACCGCGTGACCCAGCTGATCAAGAAGGTCTCGGTCGGGCGCACCATTTTGATGGTCGAGCACAACATGAAAGTCGTCTCCAGCATTGCCGACTGCATCACGGTGCTGCAGCGCGGATCGGTGCTGGCCGAAGGCCCGTATGCCGAAGTCTCGAACAATCCGAAAGTGATGGAAGCTTATATGGGCACAACGGATGGCCAACTCCAGGGAGCGCACTGAGATGGCCGACAACAAGACGAACGCGGGCCAGCCGGCGCTGGAAATCAAGGGCTTGCAGGCCTGGTATGGCGAGTCGCATGTGCTGCATGGCGTGGACATGACCGTGCAGCCGGGCGAAGTGGTGACGCTGCTGGGCCGCAACGGCGCGGGCCGCACGTCCACGCTGCGCGCCGTGATGGGCCTCACCGGAGCGCGCAAGGGCTCGGTCAAGGTCAACGGCGTGGAAACCATTGCCATGCCCACGCACCGCATCGCCCACCTGGGACTGGGCTATTGCCCCGAAGAGCGCGGCATTTTCTCCAGCCTGTCGTGTGAAGAGAATCTGCTGCTGCCGCCCCAGCTCAAGACCGGCGAAAAAGGCATGACGGTCGAAGAGATTTACGAGATGTTCCCCAACCTCGCCGAACGCCGCCACAGCCAGGGCACGCGTCTGTCGGGTGGCGAGCAGCAGATGCTGGCCGTGGCGCGCATTTTGCGCACCGGCGCGCGCCTGCTGCTGCTGGACGAAATTTCCGAAGGCCTGGCCCCGGTCATCGTCCAGGCGCTGGCCCGCATGATCGTCGCGCTGCGCCAGAAGGGCTACACGGTGGTCATGGTCGAGCAGAACTTCCATTTCGCCGCGCCCCTGGCCGACCGTTTCTACGTCATGGAGCACGGCCGCATCGTCGAGCGCTTTGGCGCGGCCGAGCTGGGCGCCAAGATGCCTGTGCTCAATGAATTGCTGGGCGTCTAGTCCGGCGTGTGATCGGTGTCCGCCACAAGCGGCCCCTTGTTTTCCGTTAGAGCCCTTATCCATCCAGGAGAAAAACCCATGAAAACATCTTTGACGACACTGGCTTGCGTATTGGCTGCTGCGGGTCTGGTGACCCCTCTGGCCCAGGCCCAGGAAAAAGTGAAAATCGGCTTCATCACCGACATGTCCGGCCTGTACGCCGACGTGGAAGGCAAGAACGGCGCCCTGGCCATGCAGATGGCCATCGACGACTTCGGCGGCAAGGTGCTGGGCCAGCCCATCGAGATAGTCACGGCCGACCACCAGAACAAGGCCGACATC
>JAMNYN010000688.1 GCA_023622805.1 Pseudomonadota bacterium
GCTGATGCGCGGCATTCGCGGCTACTTTGCCAAGAATCCGCCGCTGGCGCGCAGCCGGGCGGTGTAGTAGGTTTTCCCCCTGAGCGGCTTACGCCGCTTCCCCCGCTCATCCTTCGGTGGCGGGGGACGGCAGCCTCGCGGCGCGACGGCGCTTGCTCGCCGCCCCATTGCTGGGCCGCGCCAGTTTCGTGGGCTGTGCTCGCTGCCCCTGAGCTGGGCCGCGCCAGTCACGTGGGCTGCGCTTGCTCTTCCGGCGCTTGGGCGCCTGTCCTACAGAGACTGCAGGACTAGGCCCGCAAGCCATGGAGCACTCCGGTGGCATGCTTGCCTCAAGGACTTTAAAAAGTCTGTTTGCAGCATCCTGCCGCAAAAAAAGGATAGACCATGAATACTCGCACTCTCTTCCTGGCTGCGGCCACAGCCGCCGCACTCACCCTTGGCGGTTGTGCCAATAACGCCCAATTGGGCACGGGCGTCGGCGCCGTCGCCGGTGGCGTTGTCGGTGATGCCGTTTTTGGCGGCACTCTGGGCACTGTGGGTGGTGCCGCCGCTGGCGCGCTGATCGGCAATGAAGTCGGCAAGCGCAGCGACCAGCGTCGCTGAAGCCGTCCAACGCACATAAAAAAGCCAGCATCCGCTGGCTTTTTTGCGTTCGACGACCGAGGCCGTTCAGACCGGCTGCTTGGCCTTGTCCTGACGCCCTGCACGCCAGGCGCCAAAAATGGCGATCAGCCCCGGCACCAGAATCAGCGCCCAGATGATTTTTTCCAGGTTCTCACGCACCCAGGGCATGTTGCCGAACAGGTAGCCGGCCGTCACCAGGCTGCCCACCCACAGCACCGCGCCGCCGATGTTGAACGCGGAGAACTTGCCGCGGTTCATTTCCGCAACGCCGGCGACAAAAGGCGCGAACGTGCGAATAAACGGCATGAACCGCGCCAGCACGATGGTGATGCCGCCATAACGCTCATAAAACCCATGGGCCTGGTCGAACGCCTTGCGGTTGAACCAGCGCGAGTCCTCCCACTGGAACACCTTGGGACCTATGCGTCGTCCGATCAGGTAATTGCACTGGTCGCCCAGAATCGCCGCCGCCAGCAAGACCGCGCAGGCCAGCGGATAGTCCATCAAGCCTATGCCGCACAGCGCACCGACGATGAACAGCAGGGAGTCGCCGGGCAAGAACGGCATGACCACCAGGCCGGTCTCGACGAACACGATGGCGAACACCAGCGCATACACCCAGGGCCCGTAGGCCACGACGAAAGCTTCGAGATGCTTGTCGATGTGCAGAATGAAGTCGATCAGAAAAGAGATGATTTCCAAGACAGTGCTTTCAATAACCAGGGAGCGAGGGGCCAGGGCCGGGGTGCCGGCACGCAAAGCGCGGCATGGCGGTATTTTTGCGCAAGTTCAGGCGCTGCGCGCCCGCGCGCTGCACAAAATCCGCTTCCAGCCCTTTTCTCCGGGAAAGTTACATATTCAGCGCATATCTACGCTTATTTGCAAATTAGACGGCCATCGAAGGCATGGACTTTACAAACCCCTGGCACAGTAAAGACCATGCCCATACAGCAAGGCACCCGCCGCTGAAATGGGCCGCCCCCCACAGAACAATGGAGTTTATTCAATGACAAACGCTCTCAAAACCCTCACCTGCACTGGTCTGGCCGCTCTGGCCCTGTTCACGCTCTCCGGCTGTGCCCACGGTCCCAGCCGTTCGCAAATCGGTACCGGCGCGGGCGCCGTGGTCGGTGGCGTCGCTGGCAACGCCCTGTTTGGCAGCACCCTGGGCACTGTCGGCGGCGCCGCCGCTGGCGCGCTGATCGGCAACGAACTCGGCAAGGACAGCGGCCGACGCGGTCGCCGCTAATCCAGGCTGGGGCGCGCCGGCAGCGCTTAGGCCCCACGGAAAATGCAGCAGCAGCGGCCCTTTGGCCGCTGTTTGCGTTGAGCCTCTAAAATTCACCGGGTGAACGCTTCCATCCCCTCCTCCACCGTCGCCCCGTCCCGTCGCCCGATTCGCGACCTGCCCGATGAACTCATCAGCCAGATTGCCGCCGGTGAAGTCGTAGAACGCCCGGCCTCGGTGGTGCGTGAACTGGTCGACAACGCCCTCGATGCCGGTGCGACGCAAATCACCTTGCGCCTGCTCGCCGGCGGCGTGCGGCTGATCACGGTGGAAGACGACGGCGTCGGCATTCCCCGCGAGGAACTGCCGGTGGCCTTGCGCCGCCACGCCACCAGCAAGATCGCCGATCTGCACGACCTAGAAACCGTGGTCACCATGGGCTTTCGTGGCGAAGCCCTGGCGGCCATCGCTTCCGTGTCCGAAGCCTCGATTCTTTCGCGCCCCGCGGGCCAGGACAGCGCCTACCTGCTGGACGCGCGCAGCGGCGAATTGCGCCCTGCCGCGCGCAACCCGGGCACGACGGTGGAAATCAAGGAGCTGTTCTTCTCCACCCCGGCGCGCCGCAAGTTCCTCAAAACCGATGCCACCGAGCTCGCGCACTGCGTCGAATCGGTGCGTCGCCACGCGCTGGCACGCCCCGACGTGGGCTTTTCCATCTGGCACGAAGGCAAGCTGGTCGAACAATGGCGCGCCGTTCCGTCCAGCGATCCCCAGGAAGCGCTGGCACGCCGTCTGGCCGATGTGCTGAGCGAGGACTTCGTCGCCCAGTCGGTGCCCGTGGAGCGCCGCAGCGGCGCAATCACCGTGACCGGCCGCGCCGGCATACCGGATGCGGCGCGCTCGCGCCCCGACCACCAGTACTGCTATGTCAACGGCCGCTTCGTGCGCGACAAGGTGCTCACGCACGCCGCACGCAGCGCCTACGAAGATGTGCTGCACGGCCAGAAACAACCGATTTACGCGCTCTACATCACCATCGATCCGGCGCGCATCGACGTCAACGTCCACCCGACCAAGATCGAAGTGCGCTTTCGCGACAGCCGTGAAGTCCACCAGGCCGTGCGCTACGCCATCGAGGACGCGCTGGCCGTGCCGCGCGCCGCCGCCGCCCAGGCCGCGGCGCAAGCAGCCGAAAACGCTCCCGCCGACGCGACCGCCGCGCTCGCCGCCCCCGCCTTCACGCTGGCTCCACGCCCACAGCAGGTGCCCATGTCCTTTGGCAGCCCGCTGACCGGCCAGCGCGTGAGCGACATGGGCGCGCTGTGGGCACCCATGCGCGCCGCCACCGCGGACGCAGGCGCGCCGGCCGATGGCCTGGACGCGGCCGCTGCACTGCCCCCAGCGACCGCCCCCGCCGCGGCATGGGCCCCGGCGCCGCAGGCATCAGACGCAGCCGCGGCGGCCGCTGCCGCGACGGCCGCTGCCGCCCCTGCGGAAAACAACGCGCACTGGCCGCTGGGCCGGGCCCTGGCCCAGCTCCATGGCGTCTACATCCTGGCCGAGAATGCCCAAGGCCTGGTGCTGGTCGACATGCATGCCGCCCATGAACGCATCGTCTACGAACAGCTCAAGGCCAGCGTCAATGCCCAGGAACGCATTCCCAGCCAACCGCTGCTGATTCCCGCGACCTTCGCCGCCACGCTGCAGGAAGTCGCCACGGCCGAAGCCCATGCCGAGACTTTGGGCCTGCTGGGACTGGAGATCACGCCGTTTTCGCCCAAGACCCTGGCCGTGCGCTGCGTGCCCGCGTCGCTGGCCCAGGGCAATGCGGTGGAACTGGCGCGCAGCGTGCTCGGTGAACTCGGCGAGCACGACGCCAGTACCGTGGTGCAACGCGCGCGCAACGAAATTCTGGCCACCATGGCCTGCCACGGCGCAGTGCGCGCCAATCGCAAGCTCACGCTCGACGAAATGAACGGGCTGCTGCGGCAAATGGAAGTCACCGAGCGCTCCGACCAGTGCAACCACGGACGCCCCACCTGGCGGCAGATGTCCATGCGCGAACTGGACGGGCTGTTTATGCGCGGGAGATAAAGCCCCCCTGAGCGGCTGCGCGGCAGGGGCCGCCCCCCGCTTCCCCCTCAACCTGCGGTGGGGGGGACGACATCCTCGCTGCGGGGCGGCCCTTGCTCGATGTCCCCATGTTGGGCCGCACCAGTTGCGTTGGCTGCTGGCCGTGCGAGCGGTGAAAAGAAATACCCCCCAAGCGGCTGCTCCGCTCCTCTCATCCCTTCCTCCCGCCGGCCATGCCGGCCGCTGCCGCATGGGCGCATGGGAACGGTCCGCGCCCCGTAACAGTGCCTGCATTGCGCTCCAACGCACCAAAACCGGCTTTTCTGCACCAGTCATGCACATGACCTCCCCAAAAAGATGCATAAGGGCATACCTTTTTGGCATAATGTTGTTTCAGATTTTTCAAGCAGCCGTTTTTTAGTCAGAAAGTTCTTTCCATGAAGTACGAGACCGTCGAGCATTTCCTTGAACACGTGGCGCAGCGCAATCCCGGCCAGCCCGAGTACCTGCAAGCCGTCACCGAAGTGATGGAAAGTCTCTGGCCCTTCATTGAAAAGCATCCCAAGTACACGGAAAACAGCCTGCTCGAACGCCTGGTCGAAGCCGAGCGCACCATCATGTTCCGCGTCAGCTGGATCGACGACAAAGGCCATGTGCAGGTCAACCGCGGCTTCCGCATCCAGCACAGCATGGCCATCGGTCCCTACAAGGGCGGCCTGCGCTTCCACCCCTCGGTGAACCTGTCGGTGCTGAAGTTCCTGGCGTTTGAGCAGACCTTCAAGAACGCTCTGACCACCCTGCCCATGGGCGGCGCCAAGGGCGGTTCAGACTTCGACCCCAAGGGCAAGAGCCCCACCGAAGTGATGCGCTTCTGCCAGGCTTTCGTGAGCGAACTGGCCCGCCACATCGGTCCCGACACCGATGTGCCAGCAGGCGACATCGGCGTGGGCGGCCGCGAAGTCGGCTTCATGGCTGGCATGTACAAGAAACTGACCAACAGCTCGGCCTGCGTGTTCACCGGCAAGGGCCTGGCTTTCGGCGGCTCGCTGATCCGCCCCGAAGCCACTGGCTACGGCACGGTCTACTTCGCGCAGGAAATGCTCAAGACCCGCGGCCAGTCGTTCGACGGCCTGACGGTCTCGGTGTCCGGCTCGGGCAACGTGGCCCAGTACGCCGTGGAAAAAGCCATGGCCCTGGGTGCCAAGGTCGTGACAGTGTCCGACTCCTCGGGCACGGTCTATGACAAGGCCGGCTTTGACGCCGAAAAGCTGGCGCTGCTGATGGACGTCAAGAACCACCGCTATGGCCGCGTCAGCGACTACGCAGCCCTGGTTCCGGGCGTGGAATTCCTCGCCGGCCAGACGCCTTGGGGCATCAAGGTCGACGTGGCCCTGCCTTGCGCCACGCAGAACGAGCTCAACCTCGAAGACGCGAAGACGCTGATGGCCAATGGCGTGCGCTGCGTGGCCGAAGGCGCCAACATGCCGGCGACCATCGAAGCCGCCAAGGCATTCGAAGCCGCCGGCGTGCTGTACGCACCTGGCAAGGCATCCAACGCCGGTGGCGTGGCCACCTCGGGCCTGGAAATGTGCCAGAACTCGGCACGCCTGTCCTGGCCTGCCGAAGAAGTCGACGGCCGCCTGCTGCAAATCATGCAAGGCATCCATGCCGCCTGTCTGAAGCACGGCCAGCGTGCCGACGGCACGGTGAGCTACATCGACGGCGCCAACGTCGCCGGCTTCGTCAAGATCGCCGACGCGATGATCGCCCAAGGCGTGCTGTAAGCCCCAGGCTCGATCGCCAAGAAAAAAGGGACCGAAAGGTCCCTTTTTTCATGCCCG
>JAMNYN010000304.1 GCA_023622805.1 Pseudomonadota bacterium
GGCGGCCTGCGCCATGAGGACGAGTTGCACCACTTCGCCGAGTACCTGGGCGTGCAGGGCTACTTCTGCGAGTTCAACACCCTGGGCAATCTCTGGACCTCGCGCATTTCCTCGCATGTGCCGCTCAAGGATGTGGCCAGCTATCTGAGCCAGGAGCGCATCGCCCAGGCGGCGGAACTGATCTACAACGCGCTGCGCGCCAGCGGTGTCGCCGAGCCCAAGGTGGCGATCGCGGGCTTCAACCCGCACAACGGCGACGGCGGCACCTGCGGGCGCGAAGAGATAGACATCATCGCGCCGGCCGTGCAGGCTTTGCAGGCCCGCGACTGGCCCAGCGACTTCTCGCGCGGCGTGACGGTGCAGGGCGGCCTGCCGATCCCGATCACCACGCCGGCGCACGGCACGGCCTACGACATCGCCGGCCAGGGCCGGGCGAGCGTGGAAGCCACCTGGCAGGCCTTGCAGATCGCCAGCCGCATGGGCATTGCCCACCGCGCCGCGCAGGCCACGGCCAGCGCCTGATGCCACGGGCGCTGGCCGCCCCATCCGCTTATTCCCCCCCATTTTTCTGAGAGGTCTGTATGAAGATCAAGTCCGTGCGCGCCCGCGTTTTCCAATGGAAGGGCAAGACCGTTCCGCCCCAGGGCAACTTCTGCTCCAACGCCATGGATCTGGTGTATTCCAACACCGAGAGCATGAGCACTTTCCGCTTCCATTCGTGGACGGTGGTCGAGATCGAGACCGATGACGGCATCGTCGGCATAGGCAACGTGGCGCTGGCGCCGGCCATCGCCAAGGCCATCATCGACCAGTACCTGACGCCGCTGGTCGTGGGCCAGGACCCCTGGGACTACGAGTACCTGTGGCAGCGCATGTACCGCGCCACCCACGCCTGGGGCCGCAAGGGCGTGACCATGGCCGCGATCTCGGCCGTCGATCTGGCCATCTGGGACATCCTGGGCAAGAGCGTCAACAAGCCGGTGTTCAAGCTGCTGGGCGGGCGCACCAAGGAAAAGATTCCCTGCTACTACTCCAAGCTCTACCGCGGCGACCTCAAGGAAATGCAGGACGAAGCGCAGAAGTTCATGGACCAGGGCTTCACGGCCTTCAAGATGCGCTTTGGCTACGGCCCGGCGCACCTGCAGCATGGCGTGAAGGAGAACCTCAAGTCGGTCGAAGCCATCCGCGAAGTCATCGGCTACGACAACGACTTGATGCTCGAGTGCTACATGGGCTGGAACCTGGAATACGCCAAGCGGATGCTGCCCAAGCTCGCCAAGTACGAGCCGCGCTGGCTGGAAGAGCCGGTGATCGCCGACGACATCGACGGTTACGCCGAGCTCAACGCCATGAACATCATCCCGATCTCGGGCGGCGAGCATGAGTTCAGCCTCTACGGCTTCAAGCAGCTGCTCGACAAGAAGGCCGTGAGCGTGGTGCAGTACGACACCAACCGCGTCGGCGGCATCACGGCCGCGCACAAGATCAATGCGCTGTGCGAGGCCTACTCCGTGCCCGTCATCCCGCACGCCGGCCAGATGCACAACTACCACCTGACCATGAGCACGCTGGCCTCGCCCATGGCCGAGTACTTCCCCATCTTCGACGTGGAAGTGGGCAACGAGCTGTTCTGGTACATCTTCGACGGCGAGCCCATTGCCGACAACGGCTTCCTGCAACTGAAGGACGATGTTCCCGGCCTGGGCCTGACGCTCAAGACCGAGTACCTCGACCAATTCGACATCATTGAATAAGGAGCCGCACCATGCCTGGACTTTCCAATCCCCGTTTCCGCGGCATCTTCCCGGTCGTTCCCACCACCTTCCACGCAGACGGCACGCTGGACCTGGCCAGCCAGAAGCGCTGCGTGGACTTCATGATCGATTCCGGCGTCGACGGCCTGTGCATTCTGGCCAACTACTCCGAGCAGTTCCTGCTGGCCGACGACGAGCGCGAAACGCTGACCCGCCTGGTGCTGGAGCATGTGGCCGGCCGCGTGCCGGTCATCGTCACCACCACGCACACGAGCACCGCCATTTGCGCCGCGCGCAGCCGCCGGGCCCAGGACATGGGCGCGGCCATGGTGATGGTCATGCCGCCCTACCACGGTGCGACGTTCCGTTTCGGTGAAGAGCAGGTCCATCGCTTCTTCGCGGGAGTGTCCGATGCCATTCACATTCCCATCATGATCCAGGACGCGCCGGCCGCGGGCACGCCTTTGTCGCCAGCCTTTCTGGCGCGCATGGCCAAGGAGATCGAACAGGTCAGCTACTTCAAGATGGAAACGGCGGGTGCGGCGGGCAAGCTGCGCGAGCTGATCGCCCTGGGCGGCGAAGCCATCGAAGGCCCCTGGGATGGCGAAGAAGGCATCACCCTGCTGGCCGACCTCGAAGCCGGCGCCACGGGCGCGATGACTGGTGGCGGCTTTGCCGACGGCATACGCCCCATCATCGAAGCCCATCGCCAGGGCGACAAGGACGCGGCCTTCGCCCAGTACCAGCGCTGGCTGCCGCTGATCAACCACGAAAACCGCCAGGCCGGCTTTCTGGCCGCCAAGGCGCTGATGCATGCCGGCGGCGTGATCGCCTGCGATGCCCCGCGCTCGCCCTGGCCTGCGCTGCATCCCGAAGTGCGCCGCCAGCTGCTCGATATTGCCCGCCGCCTGGACCCGCTGGTGCTGCGCTGGGCGCGCTGAAAGACGAGCCATGTCCACGCCGCAGGGCCGTTAGGTCCAGGAGTTCTACACCCTGGCCTGACGGGGCTTCAGGGCGCGGCGTCGCGCAGCAGTTGCGTGTGCAGGATGCGGCGGATTTCGACGATGGCCTTGGGGTGTTCCTGCACGCTGTGGCCCGACACAATCACCAGCTCCGACTCCGCGCCGCTCAGGTGGGCGCTGGAATAAGGCACGACGCCATCGCTGGACTCGGCCAGCGGCACGCCGGGCTCGGCATTGCCGATGATGGAGTGGTAGCGCAGCCCGGGCGCCAGGGGCAGGCGCGAGGACAGGCGCACGAACGGGTCCTGGTCGCTGAGGTTGTCGATGCTGTTGGGAATGCGCAGCAAGCCCTGCTTGCCCGGCCGGGGCTTGAGCTGGGCCAGGGTGCGGGTCACGTCGCCGACCTGCTCCAGCATGGCAAACGGCAGGGTGATCAGGTTGGAGATCCAGCGCGCGATGCGGTGGTTGGCCACAGGGGTGCCGCGGTGGGGCGCAGCGATGAAGATGGCGTCGGTGACCGAAGGCAGGGGCTCGAAGTCCAGCAGCTCGCCCATGCGCAGCCGCAGCCAGTCCTGCTGGTCGGCTGGCACCTGGTAGTCCGCGAGCAGGCGCTCTCCGAGATTGTCCCCGGTCGACGAGACCATGAGCCGCGAAAGCACGCCGCCCATGCTGTGACCGATCAAGGTGGTCTGCTGCGAAGCCGCGGCCTGGCCTTTGGGGTCGAAGTGCGTAAAAGTGGTCTGCAGCGCTTCGCGGATGGCACGGTTGTTCAGTGCCAGCGGGGCATTGGTCGGGTAGTAGACCTGCCAGATCTGGTAGTTCTGGCGCAGGGTCTCGTCGCCCAGCACTTCGTTGGCGACGTTGATCCAGGCTTCGGGGCTGCTGGCCAGGCCGTGCAGCATGACGATGACGCGCCGGCTCGGGTCGTAGGGCTGCATCAAGTAGATCTTGGGGCGCAGCAGGCCGTTGTCGGCGCCCAGCAGCGAGCGCAGGGCCTGGGTGGAAAAGCCCGAACGCGCCAGCCACAGGCCGTAGCCCGAAGTGAAATTGGCCGCCAGCGGCACCTCTTCGCCCGCCAGTTGCACGTTGTTGAAGCGGTAGGGGTCGTACATCTGCACGTGGATGTCGCGTGTCTGCAGCACTTCGGCCAGGGTCGAGCCTTCGAAGCGCAGCAGCGCCGTGATCGCCGGGTAGGGCGCTTCCTGAAAGGCCGCGTCGGACGCTTTGCGGGACTGGGAGGCAAGCGCAGGTTCGTCGGTGGGGAAGACCGCCACCAGCTCGGCGCCCAGGCCGTCGCGCCGGTAGACGTTGCGCAGACCGGAGAACGTCAGCGACGAAGCGGGAATCAGCTCGCGCGGCATGCGCACGTCGCGCGGCAGCCAGATGCCCGACAGGTCGGTGTGCAGCGTCCAGCCGTTCCAGGGTAGCACCGAGGATTCCAGGGCCTCGACATGGCTGGCCTGGCTGTGGTGGAACAGCCCGGTGATGGCCTGCTGCACCGCATAGTTGTAGTAGTCGCGCACCTGGGTCTGGCGGTCTTCCAGCACCCGTTCGCTGGACTTGCGCGAGGAAAAGAACAGGTAGGCGTAGGCATGGCGCGCGGCTTCCATCCAGGCGTCGATTTCATCGCTGCCGTGGCTGTTGGGTGCGTTGCGCTGGGCCTGCATGGCGGCCTGGGTCCACAGCTCGGCCAGGGAGGACAGGCGCCTCTCGTCGGTCAGCCCGGGCGTGCTGGCAATGGTCTGGCGGCATTCGACCGGACGGGCTTCGCAGGCCTTGAGCCCCAGGCCTATCACCCGCAGGCTTTCCTGCGTGGCGGCGCTCAGTGTGCCTTCGGTCAGGATGTCGGAGCGCTTTTGCGACAGGTAGTCCGATGGTTGTATGGAGCTGACCTTGACGCCGGCGCAACCGGTGAGCAGGACGGCGACGCACAGCGGCAGCCAGGGCGTTGCAGCCTGGCGCCAGGCGCGAGCAAGAAGCGGGCGAAAAAGGGTCAGCAAGGGCATGGTTTCATCAAGGGCAGAGGCTGGCTCAGCGGGCCAGCACGGGCAGGTCTTGCCGTATGGCTGCGGAAAAATCGGCGCCCGGTGGCAGCTGCAATATACGGTCGGTGATGCGGCCCCGGGCCTGCAATTCCTGCAGCGAGTAGCCGGGCGGGAGCGCGCCGGCGTCCTCCACGTACGAAGGCAGGTAGCCCGACAGCAGCAGGCGCCAGTCCAGGGGCAGGCCCGTGACGATGCGCTCCATCATGGCGTAGACGATGGTGGTGCAGTTGGCGGTGAGCGTGTTGTAAAAGCGCGGCGCGGCGCGCAGTGCCTCGGCTTCGTCCAGGTACTGCTCGAACAGGGCGCGTATGGACGCAGGCGACATGTGCACCCGGTAGAGGTAGAGGTTTTCGCCGCGCACACGGGCGCGCACGCCCAGGATGTCGCGTTCGTCGGCGGCGACCAGCGCCAGTTCATAGCGCTTGAAGAAGCCGGCCACGGTCGAATACTGCTCGCCGCGTTCCTTGCGGACTTCCACCGAAAACACCAGTTGGCGGCCGTCGGCGAAGCCGAAGGACACCAGGGTGTGGGCAATGGCCGGCCCCATCCAGTAGGACAAGGCCATGTCGACCGAGCGCAGGCTGTCGAGGTCGTAGCGCCGGCTTTCCCAGCGCGCGGTGTAGTCCTCGTCGCTGCGCCAGTCGAAGTTGCGCACGTTGTGCAGCACCAGCTGCGAGCCCTTGCGTTCCGCGCGCAGCGAGCGCGAGACATCGGTGGTCCAGTTGCGCTGGTTGGACGGCGTGATCGAAGTCCACCACAGGCCCAGCAGCAGGCAGCCTACGGCCAGCAAGCCCCAGGCCAGCGGCGAGCGCGGATCGGAGCTGGCCAGCAGGCCGGTGGTGACGACCCAGGTCACCCACAACCCGGCCAGCGCCGCGGCTGCCAGCGGCCCGCCAGGGGCCTGGCTCCACAGCGCCAGCGCGCCGAAGCCCGCGAGCACCAGGGCCAGCAGGGTGCCGATGACGCGCCCGCAGCCGGACCAGCCGACCCAGGGGTGGGATGGCTGCTTGGCAGAGGTGAGGGCGGGATGCAGGGGCATGAACGGGGCGATCAAAAAACAGCGGCCGGTGAGTGTGTCACACCACCACGCTCAGGAGGCCAGGGCAAAGACCTGAAACTTTGGGGCTGCGCGTCGGTCCAGGGGGGGCGTTGTCCATGGTACGCAGCCCTTGCACTGGCGCGCCCC
>JAMNYN010000632.1 GCA_023622805.1 Pseudomonadota bacterium
GCCCGATGCGGCCACGGCCCTGGTGCGCTATGCGCGCGAGAACAACCTGGCGCGACTGGTACTGGGCCGGCGCGCCCGCCCGCGCTGGTTCTGGCAGCAGTCGCTGACCGAACGCATCGCGCACGCCGCCGACGACCTGGACGTGCTGCAGGTGGCCCTGCCGGCCGCCACGCGCGCCGCCGCCCCCACACCCCCGTCCCATGCCGGACAGACGCCCATGTGGCCCTGGCAGGGCTATGCCGCCGCCGTCCTGGCCTGCTTGGCCATGACCGTTCTGGCCGCACCGCTCAACGAGCTGCTGGAGCTGAGCAACATCGTGCTGCTGTACCTGCTGGTGGTGGTCGGCGTGGGACTGTATTTCGGGCGCGGCCCGGCCGTGCTCGCGGCATTTCTGGGCGTCGGGCTGTTTGATTTCTACTTCGTCGTGCCGCGCTTTTCCTTCGCCGTCAGCGATGTGCAATACCTGCTGACGTTCAGCGTGATGCTGGTCGTGGCCCTGGTCGTGGGCCAGCTGACGGCGGGCCTCAAGGTGCAGGCCGAAGCCGCCACCCAGCGCGAGCACCGGGTGCGCAGCCTCTACGACATGTCGCGCGACCTTTCGGCCGCGCTGCTGCCCGAGCAGGTGGCCGCCATAGGCGCACGCTTTCTGCTGGCCGAATTCGGCGCGCAGTCCACGCTGCTGGCGGCCGACGACGACGACCATCTGCAAGCCCTGCCCGGCGGGTGCGCGGCAGTGGACATGGGCGTGGCGCAATGGGCCTACGCCCGCGGCGAAGCGGCCGGCCATGGCACCCATACCCTGCCCTCGAGCCCCTGCCTGGTGGTGCCGCTCAAGGCCCCCATGCGCCTGCGCGGCGTGCTGGCGCTGCAGCCCAGCGACAGCCGGCCCTGGGGCCCCGAGCAACGCCGCCTGCTCGACACCTGCGCCTCCCTGCTGGCGATCTCGCTGGAGCGCATCCACTACATCGACGTCGCGCGGGTCAGCACGGTGCAGATCGAATCCGAGCGCCTGCGCAACTCCCTGCTGTCGACCATTTCGCACGATCTGCGCACCCCGCTGGCCTCGCTGGTCGGCCTGGCCGAAACGCTGGACCTGACCCCGCCCGCGCTCAGCGACGCGCAGCGCGAAGTGACCGAAGCCATCAAGGCCTCGGCCCTGCGCATGAACGCCCTGGTGAACAAGCTGCTGGACATGGCGCGGCTGCAATCGGGCGTGGTGCAGCTGCACCGCGCCTGGCAGCCGCTGGAAGAAGTCGTGGGCAGCGCGCTGGCCGCCTGCGCACCGTCGCTCGCGGGGCGCGACATCCGCACGTCCCTGCCGCATGACCTGCCGCTGCTGCACCTCGATGCCGTGTTGATGGAGCGGGTGCTGGTGAATCTGCTGGAAAATGCCGCGAAGTTCACGCCCCCGGGCAGCGCCATCGTCATCGGCGCGCAAGCGCGCAGCAACGACGTGCTGATCACCGTGGACGACCACGGCCCCGGCCTGCCCAACGGGCGCGAAGAGCGGATTTTCGAGAAGTTCGAGCGCGGCCAGCGCGAAAGCGCCACCCCTGGTGTAGGCCTGGGACTGGCCATCTGTCGCGCCATTGTGCTGGCCCATGGCGGGCGTATTTACGGCGAAAATCGGATCCAGGACGGTCAGACCTGCGGCGCACGCTTTGCCATGGTGCTGCCGCGCGGCGAGCCGCCCACTGACGACGGCACCGAACCCCGAGAACCCGCATGAATGCTCCTGGCCGACACATACTCATCGTGGAAGACGAGGCGGATATCCGCCGCTTTGTCCGTCTGACGCTCAGCGCCGAAGGCCACACCGTGCACGAGGCCGACACGCTGCAGCGCGGGCTGATAGAAGCCGGCACGCGCCGCCCCGACCTGGTGGTGCTGGACCTGGGCCTGCCCGATGGCGATGGCGTGGACCTGATCCGCGACCTGCGCCAATGGTCCTCGATGCCGGTGATCGTGCTGTCGGCGCGCAGCGCCGAAGCCGACAAGATCGCGGCCCTCGATGCAGGCGCCGACGACTACCTCGTCAAGCCGTTTGGCGCGGGTGAGTTGATGGCGCGCGTGCGCGCCCAGCTGCGCCGGCACCTGCAACAGGGCGAAGGCGGCGTGCCGCAGATTCTGTTCGGGGAAGTGTGCATAGACCTGGTGCGCCGCAACGTGGAGCGCGCGGGCCAGGCCTTGCACCTGACGCCCATCGAATACAAGCTGCTGACCCACCTGGCCTCACAGCCCGACCGCGTTATCACCCACCAGCAATTGCTCAAGACCGTGTGGGGACCGGGCCACGCCGAAGACACGCATTACGTGCGCGTGCACATGGCCAACCTGCGCAAGAAAATCGAGCACAACCCGTCCATGCCCAGACACCTGATCACCGAAGCCGGCATTGGCTACCGCTTCGTGCCCTGAAATAGGCCCCCCCTGAGCCGCTGACGCGGCTTCCCCCGGAGGGGGACGACAGCCTCGCTGCGGGGCGGCCCTTGCTCGCTGTCTCCTTGCTGGGGTGCGCCGGTTTCCAATGCCGTGACCTGTGCCAAGGGCCATGCCTCACAGGAAACAGCGTCCGTTCAGGCTGTGGGCTGCGCCTTGACTTGTGCCGAGGCCGGCAGGCCGAAGATCTGGTCGAACGCCCAGTTGAAGACGAAGGTGTAGACCAGGAAGAACAGCAGCAGCCCCACATCCATGAGGAAGGCCTGCCACAGGCTGACCTTGAACCACCAGGCGAACAGCGGCACCAGCATCACCACCAGGCCGCCCTCCATGCCCAGCGCATGGGCGATGCGTCGCCACACGCTGCGCCCGCGCTGGGTCTGGCGCGCTTCCCAGCGCTCGAACAGGCCGTTCCAGACCACGTTCCAGCCCACGGCGATGGCCGACGTCACGACGGCGATGAAGCTCGAATGGGCGGCGCTTTCGCCCGTCATGGCCGCGAGGCCGAAAGAGGTCGCCACAATGGCAATCAACTCGAAGAGACCGACATAGACCACGCGGCGCCAAGGCCCTTGCAGCTGGAATTTGGAAGAGGAAACAATCGTAGACATGCTGCGAATGTATATGGATTTATCTGACACTAAAAGTTAGGTTGTTTCAGTTTTACTGATAGATAAACACCTCTTGGGCAAGCCGGGCGTCTTCAGGCCATGACTTGCTCCGCCTTGCGCTGGGCCGATGCCGGCAGGCCGAAAATGCGGTCGAAAGTCCAGTTGAAGACGAAGGTGTAGCCCAGGAAGAACAGCAGCAGCCACAGGTCCATGATGAAGGCCTGCCACAGGCTGACTTCGAACCACCAGGCGAACAAGGGCACGAGGATCAGCACCAGGCCACCTTCCATGCCCAGCGCATGGGCGATGCGCCGCCACAGGCTGCGCCCGCGCTGGGCCTGGCGCGCTTCCCAGCGCTCGAACAGGTGGTTCCAGACCACGTTCCAGGCCACGGCAATGGCCGCCGTCACCATGGCGATGAGGCTGGAGTGGGCCGCGCTCTCGCCAGTCATGGCCGAAAGGCCGAAGGAAGTCGCCATCACGGCAAACAGCTCGTACAGCGAGACATAGACCACGCGGCGCCATGGCCCCTGGAGCTGAAGTTTGGAAGAAGAAATCGTCGAAGACATTGAGTTCATTTATATTTATTTGATATTTAGATTTAAGTTATTTCAGTTTTTTTGATAGATCAAGCCATGGCTTTTTCCTCCGACAACGTTCACGTATTCCTTGCCGTGCTCGATCACGGTTCTTTCTCTGCTGCGGCGCGCGCGCTGTCGCGCGTGCCTTCGGCCGTCAGCATGGCCATCGCCCACCTCGAGGCTGAGCTGCAACTCCATCTTTTCGACCGCACGGGGCGCGAACCGCAACCCACGGCCAGCGCGCGGGCGCTGGAGCCCCAAGCCCGCCTGCTCGCCGCTCAGCTGCAGCAGCTCAACGGCCAGGCGCTGGCGCTGACCCAGGGGCTGGAGCAGCGGCTGAGCATCGCCATCGCGCCCGAGCTATTGGCTTCGCGCTGGACGGCCGCGCTGGCCGCCCTGGCCCAGGCCCATCCATTGCTGGAAGTCGAAGTGCTGGCCGCGCCCCAGGAGGACGCGCTGGCCATGCTGCACACCGGCCGCGCGCAGCTGGCGCTGGTGTTCGAGCGCCCCAGCCTCGACGGCCGCGAAGGCTTTCAGGAAGTCGGCAGCGACACGCTGATCGCCGTCATGGCGCCCGGCCACCCCGTGCTCGAAGCCGCGCGGGCACAGGCGGCCACGCAGCAGCCGACAGGCCAGGCTTTGCCCGCCCTGTCGTTGAGCGAAGAACATTTGAAGACAACACGCCAGATCGTGGTCGCGAGCCGCGACCTGGGCCAGACCGATGCGCGCTTCGTTTATGCGCGCCACATCTGGCGTACCGACAACCACCTGGCCGCCTTGGGCCTGATCGAAGCCGGACTGGGCTGGGGCTGGCAGCCGCGCTCGTTGGTCGAGCCGCGGATTCAGGCGGGAACGCTGGTGGAAATGCCGTTTTCCAACCTCAGCAACGGCGTGCGCCTGTGGGTCGATGTGGTCTGGTCCAAGCAGCGCCCCATGGGCCTGGGTGCGCAGCTGTTTGTGCAATCCATGGCACAGCAGATCGCCGTGCCCTGATCTGGTCAGCCTACGATTGTAAATTGGCCGGTCTTTCGACGCCGAGCCAAGGTCTTAGGACCTGTTCTTACAGCTGCAGCCAGGCCTCGCCAATGCCGTCGAAGCTGGCATGCACCCGCTCGCCGGCCTGGGCCCGGGCCAGTCCCACCCAGCTACCCGTAGTGACCAGGGTTCCCGCGGGCACCGTGCCCCATTGCGCCGTCGCATGGCGCAGCCAGTCGGCCAGCAGCCAGGCCGGATCGCCCAGCGAATGGGTGCCGGTATGCACGCTGGTCTCGCCTGCGCCCATGCGCAGACGGCAGACCTGCTGGCCCCAGTCCGGCGCGCAGCGCGACAGATCGCAGGCCTGCCATGCACCCACCACCAGCGCGCCATGGCACAGCTGGTCGGCCATGGTCAGCAGCGACGGAGCCGCGAACTGCTGCAGCCAGCGCGACTCCACCACTTCTATGCTCACGGCCATGGCGTCGACCAAGTGCGCGGCCTCGCCCGCGACCAACTGCTGCGCCTGCTCCGGCGTCACGTCCTGGCCCAGGCGCAGCGCGATTTCGGCCTCGATGCCGCGGGTATGCAAAGGCCATGCCCCCGCGTTCGCCGGGCTGGGCCAGACGCCGGCCGGCGGCAGCGGCGCATGGGTCAGTACCGCGCCGCGCGCCGCCCCGCCCGACTTCCAGGCCCGGGGCGCGGCATCCTCAAACCAGCCCAGTTGCCGGGCCACGGCCTGCTGCACGGCGTAGGCTTGGCCAGGACTGGCCAGACTCGAAGCCAGTGGCAGGGCATCGGCCAGGCGGGCCTGCTGGCGCGCCTGCACCAGGGTTGCGGAAACAGCTTGTACGGACATGGTCTTCCTTGGCAGAAAAAATGCAACGAGATGCTGCATTTTGCGCAGAAAAATGCGCCCTGGCGCAGGCCATCCAGCAGGAAGAAGCATGGTTATGCGTAAAAAACATAACAAGCAAAGCAAGCGGCGTTGGACAAGCCGCGCCGGCAGGAATAAGCTGAAAAACGGTCATCCATTTGTTGACCACCGCTTCAAACGCTTTGGAATATTCCATGCAAAACACTCCTGCATCCCCTTCGACCAGCCCTCTGCCGGTCCATGCCCTGCCCTCCTACCTGCAAGCCGACAAGCTCGGCCCCTGGGGCATTTACCTGCAGCAAATCGACCGCGTCACGCCCTATCTGGGCCACCTGGCCCGCTGGGTCGAAACGCTCAAGCGCCCCAAACGTGCGCTGATCGTTGACGTACCCATCGAGCTGGACAACGGCACCATCGCCCACTTCGAAGGCTACCGCGTACAGCACAACACCAGCCGCGGCCCAGGCAAGGGCGGCGTGCGTTTTCACCAGGACGTGACGCTGTCCGAAGTGATGGCCTTGTCGGCCTGGATGTCGATCAAGAACGCGGCCGTGAACGTGCCCTACGGCGGTGCCAAGGGTGGCATCCGCGTCGATCCCAAGACGCTGTCCAAGGGTGAACTCGAACGCCTCACGCGCCGCTACACCAGCGAAATCGGCATCATCATCGGCCCCAACAAGGACATCCCTGCTCCCGACGTCAACACGAACGAGCAGATCATGGCCTGGATGATGGATACCTACTCCATGAACACCGGCTCCACGGCCACGGGTGTGGTCACGGGCAAGCCCGTGGACCTGGGCGGCTCGCTGGGCCGGCGTGAAGCCACTGGCCGCGGCGTGTTCACCGTCGGCGTCGAAGCCGCACGCCACACCGGCTTGCGCATTGAAGGCGCGCGCCTGGCCGTGCAGGGCTTCGGCAATGTCGGCGGCACCGCCGCCAAGCTGTTCTGCGAAGCCGGCGCCAAGCTGGTGGCCGTGCAGGACCACAGCGGCAGCATCTACAACGATCTGGGCATCGACGTGCCGGCGCTGCTGCGCCATGTGCAGCTCAGCGGCGGCGTGGGCGGTTTCGCCGGTGCCGACGTGATGGCCAAGGACGAGTTCTGGGCCGTCAATTGCGACATCCTGATCCCCGCCGCGCTCGAAGGCCAGATCCACCTGGCCAACGCCGGCCAGATCAAGGCCAAGATGGTCATCGAAGGCGCCAACGGCCCGACCACGCCCGAAGCCGACGACATCCTGCACAACAACGGCGTGCTGGTGCTGCCCGACGTGATCGCCAATGCCGGCGGCGTCACCGTCAGCTACTTCGAATGGGTGCAGGATTTCTCCAGCTTCTTCTGGAGCGAGGACGAAATCAATGCCCGCCTGGTGCGCATCATGCAGGACGCTTTTGCCGGCGTCTGGCAGGTGGCCCAGGACCACAAGGTCAGCCTGCGCACCGCGACCTTCATCATCGCCTGCCAGCGCATCCTGCACGCGCGCGAAATGCGCGGTTTGTACCCTTGATCTGCGTGCTCCCCTTGCGCTGTGCCGCAGGGGACTGATGCCCACGGGCCCGTGGTTCACACCGAACCACGGGCCCGAATTTTTTGTGCTGCAAAACGCCTGCGCTGGCGCGGCCTGCAGCGCGGCATCTTCAGGCAGATGCGGGGGCGCAGGAACAGCAGACGTAGCTCTTTCACTGTCAGTTCGAAAGGAAGAAATCCTATAGAAGAATTGATATTGATAGCTTACAACTATTATATCTTTTCAAACTATTCCACTTTTGAACACCATGAAAAAATTCATCAACAAGATCACAGCACTGCACGGCTACAACGAGTTCAAAGCTTCTATCAAGCAAAAGATCAACGCCGAAATAGGCCGGGTAGCGAAGCGCTACAACGAAAAACAACAGGCTCAGCAGCCACAGGAAACCGAGGACGGAGCACAAGGCATGTGCAACGATCAACCGCAATTCAAGGCCCTTCCAACGACTGGCGCCGATACGTCTACGTCCGCCGACACCAAGCTTGTCGCATCGCCGGGCGGCCTTCCACCAGTGCCGGCCTCGGATACGCTGGTGCTGACGACCACTTCCCCACTGCCGCCGGAAACCCAAGTGGACACCGTCGATGTGCCGCCCACTCAGGTCGAGAGCATTCGCGTGAACACCCCCGACGCGCTGCCAGCCACCGACTTCGGCGACTCGTCCAATTTCAATGCCGAGCCGGTAGTCACGGTCGGCACCCCGCAGGTGGAACACATCTAAATCCGCGCCGCCGTGGGGCGCGCCATCAGGTCCCCGTCGGACCTATGCGCACGGACGCCCAGACGCGGTTCATTTCGGCACAGAACGGCTGGGCACAGCTGGCCTTGCCACGGTAAGGGCAGCCCAGTTGCGTGCACAGGCCGGTGCGGCGTTCGGGCAGGCGCTGGTCTTCGCGGGGCTGCTGCCCGCTGGCCTGCAAGGCCGCCATCTGCAGCCAGGGATCGTTCTTGGCCTGCAGCGCCGCCTGGCCCTGCAGGGCCGCCTGCGCGGCCTGAGCGACCGCTGCACCGCCGGGCAACAAGCCCGTCCAGGCTGTCTGCGCGCTCTGCACCGCGGAAGGCAGGGGCTGGAAGTCCAGGCGCAGCAGCGCGCTGGTCAACAGCTTCTCTCCCGCCGGGCCTGCGCCCTGCATCACCAGCGCCAGCGTACCCGATTCGAGCTGCTGCGGCGACGCCGCAAACGGCAGTTGCAGCCGTGCCAAGCCCGCGCCGGCCCCCGGGGTGAAAGGCGCGGCCGGCATAGGCGCGGCCGGCAAAGGCGCGGCCGGCAGGGCCGTGGCGGCCTGCAGCTGGGCCCAGGCCTGGGGCACCTGCAAACTCAATGCAAAACTACGCTCGCCCTGCGGCGTCTGCACCACGCCTTGCTGCACCAGCCAGTTCTGCAAGGGTGGCAAGATCGGACGCGGCGCGGCCTCGGCCCCAATGGCTGCGGCGGCTGCGCCCGTACCCGCCAAGGGGGCTGCGGCCGTAGCCGAGGCCGTGGCCGGGCTGGCCAAAAGCACATTCAGCAAGGCCTTGGGCCAGGCCTGTACCGACACCAGTTGCTGGGGCCGCGGCAGGTTGGCCGTGGCCTGCTCCAGCAGGGCCGCGAGCATGGCGCGCAAGGCCGGGGCCACGCCTGCGGTCGGCCACTGGGGGGCGCCCGCCTGCGGACCCGACTGGACCTGGGTCACGAGCTGGGCGATCAGCGTCTGGAAAACCTGCAAGCGCAAGGCCTGCTGCGCCTGGGCCGACAGGCTCAGCGCAGGCGTGACCTGCAGCGCGGGGACCACTGCCGGCGCCGCCGCCACGGGCACCGTACCGGCTGCGGGCAACACAGGGGATACGGTAGACGGCCCCCCAGCCGGCGGCAAGGGCAAATTCATGGCCCAGCGCTGCAGCTATCCATGGCGCTTGCACCACCCACGGCCCATGAAGCTGGCGTGGCCCAGCTCAGAGGCAGCGAGGAAGGGCCGCCCCGCACCGAGGCTGCCGTCCCCCTCCACCGAAGGTTGAGAGGGGGAAGCGGCGCAGCCGCTCAGGGGGTGCTCCATTTCAAGCCTGGGCCGGGTAGAACAACGGCCGCGTAGGCGTAGTCCGCACGGCCTGGGCAATCGCGCCGATGTGCTCGGGCGTCGTGCCGCAGCAGCCGCCGAGGATGTTGACCAGGCCTTCGGCCGCGAACTCGTGCACCAGGCGGCTGGTGACTTCGGGCGTTTCGTCAAAGCCGGTGTCGCTCATGGGATTGGGCAGGCCGGCATTGGGGTAGCAGCTGATGAAGGTGTCGGGCGCGGCCTTGTGCAGCTCCTGGATGTAGGGGCGCATCAGCGCCGCGCCCAGCGCGCAGTTCAGGCCGATGGCCAGCGGGTTCGCGTGGCGCACGCTGTGCCAGAAAGCCGTCACGGTCTGGCCGCTCAGGATGCGGCCCGAAGCGTCGGTGACCGTGCCGCTGATCAGGATGGGCAGGCATTCGCCGCTCTGCTCGAACGCTTCGTCCACGGCGAACAGCGCGGCCTTGGCGTTGAGCGTGTCGAAAATGGTTTCGACCAGGATCACGTCGGCGCCGCCTTCGATCAGCGCCAGCGTCTGTTCGAGGTAGGCGCGGCGCAGCGTCTCGAAGTCGACGTTGCGTGCTCCCGGGTCGTTGACGTCGGGGCTGATGCTGGCCGTCTTGGGCGTGGGGCCCAGGGCACCGGCCACATAGCGCGGATGGTCGGGCGTGCTGTACTTGTCGCAGGCCGCGCGCGCCAGCTGGGCCGAGCGCAGGTTCATTTCACGCGCCAGATGGCCCAGCAGGTAATCGTCCTGGGCCACGGTGGTGGCGCCAAAGGTATTGGTCTCGATCAGGTCGGCACCCGCGGCCAGGTAGCGTTCGTGGATGTCACGGATCACGTCGGGGCGGGTCAGGCTCAGCAATTCATTGTTGCCCTTGACGTCGCGCGGCAGGTCCGCAAAGCGCTCGCCAACGGCATCGGGCCCCGTATAGCCTGCGCCACGGTACTGCGCTTCGCCCAGCTTGAAGCGCTGGATCATGGTGCCCATGGCGCCATCGAGGATGGCGATGCGGCGGGCAAGGGTGGCGGGCAGGTCTTTGGCGCGGGTGTAGTGGGGCAGGCTCATGCCGCCGATTGTAGGAAATTGGATGCTGTCCCGTCGCTGGCCGCGGCTTTCCCTCAACCGCCGAGGCGAATCCGCCGCCGCCGGGCCGCCCCAAGGCGGCGGCCGGCCCCCTCGGGGGGCAGCGGCTACGCGAAGCGAGCAAGCGTGGGGGTACAAGGACTGCCGCCGGGCCGCCCCAAGGCAAAAATGCATCTGGGGGGCTCTGCCCCCCAGCGCGGCTACGCGAAGCGAGCAAGCGTGGGGGCCATGTACAGCGCTCGCGCCATGCGAAAGGTCAGGTTCCAGCGCTCGGAACCGAGCAGCGGGTGGAGACCGTCCTTGAGCGGGCTGACACCGTGGAAGGTCATGCGCGACGCGCCGCCCCAGACCAGCACGTCGCCATGTTCGAGCTGCATGCGGCGCACACGGTCGCTGCGCTGCAGGCCGCCCCAGAGGAAAGTCGCCGGCAGGCCCAGCGAGATGGAAACGATGGGCGCGCTGGCGTCGCGCTCGTCCGCGTCGCGGTGCAGCGACATCCTGGCGCCGGGTGCGTAGCGGTTGATCAGGCAGGCATCGGGCGCAAAGCCCGGGTAGCCCGCGGCGGCGGCCGCCGCACTGGCCTGTTCGCTGAGCCACTCGGGCATGGCCGGCCAGGGCTGGCCGCTGAGCGGATCGGTGGCGCGGTAGGCGTAGCCGCTGGCGTCCGACACCCAGCCCCAGGCGCCGCAATTGCTGGTGGCCACGGACATCATCGCGCCGCCGGGCGTGCGCATCACGCGCCACGGCGCCTGGGCCACCACGGCCTGCACGCCATCCACCCAGCGCCCGGCCTGCTCGGCCGCCCAGCCGGGCAGCAGCAACGCGCCAGCGTCCAGCGGGATAGGCGGATCGTCGGCCGGACCGAACAGCCGCAGGCCGTCCGCCAGGGGAGTAGAAGAGGATGGGGACATGGGTCCAGCAGCAACAGACGTAAGAGAGCATTGTAGGAAGGCCCGCGCCAACCCCTGGTGTATTGAGGGGAGCGCACAATAAGCACTTCCCTGGCCCCTGCCATCTCCGGTTGCACGCATGCGTTTGAACCAGGATGGATGGTCGCTTTCAGCCATCTTTTCGAGAGTTTTCGCTTGTCCACCGCGCAGTCCGTATTGCAAGAAGTTTTTGGCTACGACCAGTTCCGTGGCCCGCAGGCGGCGATCGTCAGCCATGTGATTGCCGGCGGAGACGCGCTGGTGCTGATGCCCACGGGCGGTGGCAAGAGCCTGTGCTACCAGGTGCCGGCGATCGTGCGCCAGCAGCAGGGGCTGGGCGTGACCATCGTGGTCTCGCCGCTGATCGCGCTGATGCACGATCAGGTGGGCGCGCTGCACGAAGCCGGCGTGGACGCGGCTTTTCTCAACTCCACGCTGTCGTACGAGCAGACCCAGGAAGTCGAGCTGCGCATGCAGACCGGCGACATCACCTTGCTGTACGCCGCGCCCGAGCGGCTCAACACGCCGCGTTTTCTGGGCCTGCTCGACGGCCTGTATGCGGCCGGCCAGCTGTCGATGTTCGCCATCGACGAAGCGCATTGCGTGAGCCAGTGGGGCCATGATTTCCGGCCCGAATACCGTGCGCTCACGGTGCTGCACGAACGCTATGCGGGCGTGCCGCGCATCGCACTCACGGCCACGGCCGATGCGCTCACGCGCGCCGACATCGTCGAGCGCCTGCAGCTGGAAGAAGCCGGCCAGTTCGTCAGCAGCTTCGACCGCCCCAACATCCGCTACACCATCGTCGAGAAGAAGGACGCCACGGCCCAGCTGCAGCGCTTCATCCAGACCGAGCACCAGGGTGACGCGGGCGTGGTCTATTGCCAGTCGCGCAAGCGCGTCGAGGAGCTGGCCCAGACGCTGCAGAACGCCGGCCTTTCGGCCCTGCCCTACCATGCCGGCCTGCCCGTCGAGACGCGCCAGCGCCACCAGGACCGCTTCCTGCGCGAGGAAGGCATCGTGATGTGCGCGACCATCGCTTTCGGCATGGGCATAGACAAGCCCGACGTGCGCTTCGTGGCCCATGTCGACATGCCCAAGAACATCGAAGGCTACTACCAGGAAACCGGCCGCGCGGGCCGCGACGGTCTGCCGGCACACGCCTGGATGGCCTACGGCCTCAACGACGTGGTCAACCAGCGGCGCATGATCGACGAAAGCCCGGCCGAGGAAACCTTCAAGCAGGTGATGCGCGGCAAGCTCGACGCGCTGCTCGCGCTGGCCGAAGCCACCGATTGCCGCCGCCAGCGCCTGCTGGGCTATTTCGGCGAAGACTCCACGCCCTGCGGCAACTGCGACAACTGCCTGAACCCGCCCGCGGTCTGGGACGGCACGGACGCCGCGCGCAAGCTGCTGTCGACCATTTACCGCGTGCACGAAGCCTGCCAGCTGACGTTCGGCACCGGCCACCTCATGGATGTGCTGCGCGGCAAGGACACGGAAAAAGTGCGCCAGTACGGCCACCAGAGCCTGTCGACCTTCGGCCTGGGCGCCCAGTACTCCGAAGCGCAATTGCGCGGCGTGCTGCGCCAGCTGCTGGCCACGGGCGCTTTAGGCCTGCACAAGGTCACGAGCGACAGCGGCCACAGCTTCGACACCCTGGCGTTGACGACGGGCTCGCGCGCCGTGCTGCGCGGCGACGCCCAGGTGATGCTGCGCGAAGCCACGGCCAGCGCCGCCAAGCGCACGCGCAAGGCGCCGCAGGCCAACGTCGCGGCGCTCAACCTCGGGCCCGATGCCCAGGTGCGCTTCATCAACCTCAAGGCCTGGCGCGCCGAAGTGGCCCGCGAGCACAACCTGCCGGCCTATGTGATCTTCCACGACGCCACTCTGGCCGCCATCGCCGAGCGCCACCCGGCCAGCCTGGACGACCTGCACGGCATCCCCGGCATGGGCGCCAAGAAGCTCGAAGCCTACGGCGCCGAAGTGCTGCGCGTGAGCCAGTCGGGCAGCTGAGGCAGAAGCGCCCATGACATTCATGGGGGGCTTCGCCCCCCAGCGCGGCTGCGGCGTAAGCCGAGCAAGCGTGGGGAGCAGCCCCACCGGCGCCGGGCCGCCCCAAGCCGGTGGAAAGCCCCTCTCGGAGGGGCAGCGGCTACGGCGTAAGCCGAGCAAGCGTGGGGAGCAATACTTTTCTCCACAATTCGCACACAAAGGCTCGACAGGCCATCAAGGTTGACCCAGCAGACTGCTACCGCTGAATAACGGAGCCTTTCGCTGTGATCAATACCACCCAATTGCTGGCCGACGAGGCCAAGTACTGCTCGTTCGGGGACACTGTCCATTACGTCAACCCCCCGAAAATTTTCACGGGCTGCGATGGCAGCTACATGTACGACGACAAAGGCACGGCCTACCTCGACCTGCAGATGTGGTATTCGGCCGTGAACTTCGGCTACAAGAACAAGCGCCTGGAACAGACCATGATCGAGCAGCTGCAGACGCTGCCCCAGGTCGCCAGCCAGTACCTGCACCCGACCAAGATCGAACTGGCCAAGTTCATCGCCGAAGATGCCAAGAAGAAATGGGGCAGCGACGGCCGCGTGCACTTCAACGTGGGCGGCGCCCAGGCGATTGAAGACTCGCTCAAGGTCGTGCGCAATGCCAGCGGCGGCAAAAGCCTGATGTTCGCCTTCGAAGGCGGCTACCACGGCCGTACGCTGGGTGCCTCGAGCATCACCTCCAGCTACCGCTACCGTCGCCGCTTCGGCCACTTCAGCGACCGCGCGCAATTCATCCCCTTCCCCTACCCTTTCCGCCGCCCCAAGGGCATGACGTCGGAAGAGTATGCGGACTCCATCGTGCGTGAATTCGCGCGCAAGTTCGAGAACGAATACCACGCGGTCTGGGACCCCAAGACCAACCAGTGCGAATACGCGGCCTTCTACATCGAGCCCATCCAGGGCACGGGCGGCTACGTCATTCCACCGGCGAATTTCTTCACCGGCCTGAAGAAGGTGCTGGACGACCACGGCGTGCTGCTGGTGGTCGATGAAATCCAGATGGGCTTCTGGCGCACCGGCACCCTGTGGTCGGTGGAAAACTTCGGCATCAAGCCCGATGTGCTGGTCTTTGCCAAGGCGCTGACCAACGGTCTGAACGCGCTGTCCGGTCTGTGGGCGCGCGAAGAGCTGATCAACCCCACGGTCTTCCCACCGGGCTCGACCCACTCCACCTTCGCCGCCAACCCGCTGGGCACGGCCCTGGGCCTGGAAGTGATGAAGATGACGCACGAGATGGACTTCGGCCGCCAGGTGCGCGAATCCGGCGCCTACTTCCTCGAAGGCCTCAAGGAACTGCAAAAGCGCCACAAGGAAATCGGCGATGTCGACGGCATGGGCCTGGCGCTGCGCGCCGAGATCTGCACCGACGACGGCTTCACCCCCAACAAGGCCTTGCTCGACAAGATGGTCGACATCGGCCTGGAAGGCGGACTCGAGTACCAGGGCCAGCAACGCGGCCTGGTGCTGGACGTGGGCGGCTACTACAAGAACGTGATCACCTTCGCTCCGTCGCTGATGATTTCGCGTGCGGAAATCGACGAAGCCATGGCCCTGCTGGACCAGCTGCTGACCCGCGCCAAGAAGGCCTGATCGGCGGGTGGCTCAGTACAACCAGCTCGAACCCGACGCCCTGCTGCAGCAGTTCGCGCAACACCCTCCCGAGGGTTTTGCGCTGCTGCCGCACGCGCAGCTGTCGGCCTTCAGGGCCCCGTTCGATCTGCTGACCACGGCCGACCCCCAGCTCAAGGCCCGCTTGCAGGCCTTGCCCGGCGGCGCCTGGCTGTCGCGGCGCATGCGTCTGTCGACGGACTTCGTCGGCACCACGGTCACCGAATACACGCCGCTGCCGCGCCAGCTGGCGCCCGAGGCGCTGGCGCTGTCCGTGCGGGCGCTGGCCGGCCGCAGGCAGCTGACCATTCTCAAGGACCTGCCCCAGGCCTCGCCCCTGCTGTCGGACGCCGACAATGCCCATGCCGCCGCCACGCTGCGCGCGCTCGAAGGCCAAGGCTTTGTGCTGGTCGAAGGCCAGGCCCTGGCCTATGTGCCCATAGACTTTGCCAGCCTGGACGACTACCTGGCGCGCCTGTCCACCAGCCGGCGCAAGAACCTCAAGCGCAAGCTCAAGAGCCGCGATGCGCTGTGCATTGCGCGCATCCCCACGGGGGCGGCCTTTGCCGACGATGCGCTGGTCGACGCCTACTACGCGCTGTTCG
Organism: Pseudomonadota bacterium; assembly: GCA_023622805.1. Taxonomy (GTDB): domain Bacteria; phylum Pseudomonadota; class Gammaproteobacteria; order Burkholderiales; family Burkholderiaceae_C; genus Comamonas; species Comamonas bellezanensis. The sequence goes on from JAMNYN010000632.1 coordinate 15,341, forward strand.
ACGCTGTGTATGCGCAAAGCGAAATCCACTTCGACAAACTCACGCGTGACTTTGTCGCCGCCCTGCTGCGCGACAGCGCCAGCACGCCCAACCACGGCCTGGTGTTCGAGTACCGCCAGCGCAATGACGACGGCACGCCCGGCGCGCTGCTGGGCTGGAATCTGTGCTTTGAGCACGCAGGCAAACTGCTGGACAAATACATAGGCCTGTCCTATCCGGCCGCCCGCGCGGCGAACCTGTATTTCGTCAGCTGGATGGTCAATCTGGAATACGCGCTGGCGCGCGGCCTGACGCACTACGTGGCCGGCTGGACCGACCCCGAAGTCAAGGCCCAGCTGGGCGCGCAATTCACCTTCACGCGCCATGCGGTGTTCGTGCGCAACCCGCTGCTGCGCGCCATCGGCCGGCGTTTTGCCGGACATTTCGAAAGCGATCGCCAATGGAGCGAACAACCATGAGAAACAGTCGTGCGAGTCCGTCATCAATAACGCTCGCGCCACCCACAACTCATGCAACTGACGTATCCCAACTCAGAGGCACCGAGGAAGGGCCGCCCCGCACCGAGGGTGCCGTCCCCCTCCACCGCAGGTTGAGAGGGGGAAGCGGCGCCAGCCGCTCAGGGGGTGAATCCCCTATCGTGCTGGATGTGGACGGCTCCGTCGGCCCGCTGGCCGATGAGCTGCGCCTGCCGCTGACCGACTGGCAGGAGCGCGTGCGCTTTGGCTGCACGCTGCGCCAGTTCCAGGCCTTTCGCGAGGTGCTCGCGCAGCGCCTGCCGCCGGCCACGGAACACGGCACGGTGCTCATGGGCAGCGGCGATTTTCACCACCTGAGCTGGCCGCTGATCGAGCGCAGCATCGCCGCGCAGGGCTTTGACGCCGCGGCGCCGCTGCGCGTGGTGGTGCTCGACAACCATCCGGACAATATGCGCTTTCCCTGGGGCGTGCATTGCGGCTCCTGGGTGCGGCGCGTGGCCCTGCATCCGGCCGTGTCCCATGTGCATGTGGTGGGCATCACCTCCAGCGACATCGGCGGCGGCCATGCCTGGGAAAACTACCTGACCCCGCTGCAGCGCGGCCGCCTGAGCTACTGGAGCTGCGGCGTGGACATCGGCTGGAGCCGGCGTCTGGGCCTGCAGTCGGCCTTTCACCATTTCGCCAGCCTGGAAGCACTGACGGCCGCCCTGTCGCAGCAGCTGCGGCAGCAGCCCCAGCCCACCTATCTGAGCATAGACAAGGATGTGTTTGCCACCTCCGTCGTGCGCACCAACTGGGACCAGGGCCAGATGCTGGAGGAGCAGGCCCAGCGCATCATTGCCGCGCTGTCCGGCCAGATCGTGGGCAGCGACATCACCGGCGATGTCTCGTCCTACCGCTACCGCAGCTGGTGGAAGCGCTGGCTCAGCGCCCAGGACGGGCAGGATACCGACCTGGACGCCGCCGCGCCGCTGAGCGCATGGCAGGCCGGCCAGCATGCCCTCAACACCCGCCTGGTGGCCCAGATCGGCCGCCATTCCACGCCCTGAATTCGCAGTTCACCGCCGCCGAGAGGCCCATCACCCGAGGAAAGCACATCGATGATCGACCGACTGACAGAACAACTGCTGCAACGCACTTTCACCCCCCTGGTGCGGCGCGGTCATCTGGAAATTCTCCTGCCTTCGGGGCGCTCACTGGTGTTTGGCGACGACACGGCGCCGCGGGTGCACCTGCGTTTCACCGACAGGCGCGCCATCTGGGCCCTGCTGCGCGACCCGGACCTGAACCTGGGCGAGATGTTCATGCAGGAGCGTCTGCGCGTCGAGCAGGGCACGGTGTACGAGCTGCTCGAACTGGTGCTGCGCGACGCCCGCGACACGCCGCCCAGCTGGGTGGTGCGCCTGATCGATGCCTGGCGCATGCGTTTGCGGCCGCTGCTGCAGAACAACCGGCGCCAGCAATCGCGCGCCAATGTCGCCCACCACTATGACCTGGACGACAGGCTCTACCAGCTGTTTCTCGATACCGAACGCCAATACTCCTGCGCTTACTTCGAGCACGGCGACGAAGACCTGGAAACCGCCCAGCTGGCCAAGAAACGCCATATCGCCGCCAAGCTGCTGCTGGAGCCCGGCCACAAGGTGCTGGACATAGGCTGTGGCTGGGGCGGCCTGTCGCGCTACCTGGCCGAAGTGGCCGGAGCCGGCCATGTCACCGGCATCACGCTGTCGACCGAGCAGCTCGAAGGCGCCTCCCAGCGCGCGGCGGCCTCGCCCTGCCGGGAGCAGCTGAGCTACCGGCTGGAAGACTACCGCGACACCGTCGGGCCCTTCGATCGCATCGTCTCGGTGGGCATGTTCGAACATGTGGGCACGGGCTTTCACGACGCCTTTTTCCGCCAGTGCCGCGACCTGCTGGCCGACGACGGCGTGATGCTGCTGCACTTCATCGGCAACAGCGATGTGCCGGACTTCAACAACCCGTGGGTAGAGAAATACATCTTTCCCGGCGGCCATATCCCGTCCATGTCCGAGTTCACGCCGGCCATAGAACGCTCGGGCCTGGTGATCACCGACATCGAAGTGCTGCGCCTGCACTACGCGCGCACACTGCGGCTGTGGCGCGAGCGCTTCATGGCACGGCGCGGCGAGGCCCTGGCGCTGTATGACGCGCGCTTTTGCCGCATGTGGGAGTTCTATCTGTCCATGTCGGAAGCCGCGTTCCGCTACCAGGACATCGCCATCTTCCAGGTGCAGCTGGCGCGCCGCCAGGAGGCCGTGCCGCTGACGCGCGACTACATCGCCGAGCGCGAAGCCGCCCTGCGCCAGCGGGAAGCCGCGGCGCAGTAAAGCCCTCAGTGCCGCGGCTCGGCCGACAATAAATGCGCGGCGCTGGCCGTGGCCGAGCCGGCACCGGGATTGCCGCCGGCGTTGTCCGCCACGGCGTCGTGCGACTGCGCTTCGGCGGTTTCGCTGAACGCCAGGCACACAATGCCGGCAATGATGAAGGCCGCGCCCAGGATCTGCGGCCAGCCCACGGTTTCGTTGAACAGCCAGACCGACAGGATCAGCACCGAGACGATTTCCAGGTACGAAGCCGCGAATGCCGGCCCTATGGGCGCATGCCTGAGCAGCGTCATCCAGCTGAAAAACGAGCCTATGTAGCCGATGATGGCGCCGTAGATCCAGGGCTGACCGAACACGCGCGTCAGCCAGGCGCCCGACAGCTCCAGCGGCAGGGCCGAGTCGCCGGCCATCTTGAAACTCAGCTGGGCCAGGGTGTCGAAGGCCATCAGCAGCAGGAAACCAACCAAATAAAAACGTCGCATCTTAGTTTTCCACCACGCTGTTGCAGGACCCACGACGCATGAAACTGGCGCATCCCAACCGGGGGGCCCCCCCGCACCGAGGGTGCCGTCCCCCTCGGGGGGAAGCGGGGGCCGGCCATCCGGCGACAGCCGCACAGGGGGGGGTCATTTGAACCCCGCGATGGCCACGCCGATGGACACCAGCAGAATGCCGGTCACGCGCATGGGCGAGAGTTTTTCCGCGAACAGCACGCGCCCGGCCAGCATCACGGCCACGATGTTGATCGAGCCCAGCAGCACGCCATCGGACAGCGGCACCAGCGACAAAAAGGCCAGCCACAACAGGAATTCAACCAGGTAGCAGGCAATGCCGACCCACATCCAGGGCCGGCGCGCCATGAATTTCCAGCGCTCCAGGCCGTCGCCGGCGCGCGGGTCCATGGCCGCGGCCTTGAAGGCCAGTTGGCCGCCGCAGTCGACCATCACGTTCAGCACCCACAGCGTGATGACCAGGGGAGTGAGTTCACTGCCCATGCGGCACGGCCTTTTGCGCAATGCCGGCGACGAAATCGGCCATGCGGGAGATCACCGTGCGCCGCTCGCGGTCGATGGTGATCATGTGATAACAGTTGTCCAGCAGCACCAGCTCCACGGGCGCGCGCTGCACGCCGCGCACGATGTCCTGGGCATTGGAGATGGCGGAGATATCGTCTTCACGCGCATGGACCACCAGGCAGGGCGCCTGGACCTGGCCCAGGCGGGGCAGTACATGGGCCGACAGGCGCCGCATTTCGATGATGGACCACCAGGGGTTGCCCGGCAGGCCGGCTTCGGCGCTGTTGCCGCCCTGCATCTGCGCCACGATGCGCGCGCGCAGCGCATCGTCCTTGATGCCGTAGGGTGGCGCCTCCATGAACACGCTGCTGCGGCCTATGCCCAGCAGGCGAAACAGCGGCAGCAGAAAGGCCAGGCGGGTATAGACCGGAATGCTCCAGCCGTCGTAACGGAAGGTGGTGGACAGCGCACACACGCCCGCCACCTGTTGCGGACGGCGCTGCGCCACGGCCAGCGCCAGCACGGCGCCCATGGACAGTCCGCCGACCACCACGCGGTCGACATGCGCCGCCAGCCTGTCCAGCCCCGCCTCGACGCTGGCCAGCCAGTCGCCCCAGCGCGTGGCGACCAGGTCCTGCATGCTGCCGCAATGGCCCGCCAGCTGCACCGCATACACCGTGAAGCCTTGCTTGTTCAAACCCTTGGCCAGCAGCCGCATTTCATTGGGCGTACCCGTCATGCCGTGCACCAGCAGCACGCCGGTGCGCGCCTGCGGCCCCTGGCCCGGCAGCAGAAATTCATGCTCCGTCACGCAGATGCTCTGCGCCGCAAGCTCCAGCGCCTGCACTTCGCTGGCGAAGTTTTCGCCAGGACTTTCCAAATTCATTCCATCGTCTCCACAAGCCGGGGTGCGGGCACGCCGCGCACCACCTCGTTCAGCAGGCGGGTGGCCTGCGCAAAATTCTCAAACGGCGCATGGGGTATTGCCTGCGCCTCGCAATGCGCAATCAGCTTGTACTTGGCCAGCACGAAATCGGCCTTGCCCGAGACACAGAAATCCGAAGTGCTGTCGCCCACGTAAAGCACCCGCCCGTGCAGCGCCTGCTGCTCGGCCAGGCGCTCGCACTTGCAGTTGCCGCTGGCCCGCGCGCAACGCGCGCTGGCCCAGGGTGACTCCAGCCGCCAGCGGCGCTCGCCGGCCGGCACCAGCCGATTGGCAATCACTTCCAGATGCCCCAGGCCGTGGCGCGACAGCACATGGCGGATGGCGTAATCGATGCCGTCGCTGACCACCTGCACTTTCACTCCCTGGGCCTGGGCCGCCGTCACGAAGCTCGCGAAACCCGGGTCGATGGCGATGCCGTCGAGGTGGGCACGCAACTCGGCCTCGCTCATGTCCAGCAAGGCCACCTGGCCCTTCATGCATTCGCGTGAACCGATGTCGCCACGCTCCCAGGCATCTTCCAGCGCCTGCCATCCCGGCATGCCAAAGCGGTTGAGCAGGGTATCGGTCACGTCCAGCACGCTGATCGTGCCGTCGAAATCACTTTGCACCATCCAGCCCGCGGCTGCGGCGGTCAACGGTATGCGCTTATTCATGGAAAGTCACCCTTACGTTCTGGCCCACGCGGGCCATAGGCGGCTGGTCAAACACCAGCACGCATTCGATCACCCGCACCGGACCGCGCTGCGTGTCCTCCTGCAGCTGCCCCACCCCGAACACCGGACTGATGCGCAGCACCTTGGCCGCCGGCAGACGCTGGGCCGCGCCCGCATCGCCGTCGATCACCACCATCGCCGGCATGCCTTCGCGCACCGCCAAGGCAAAGGATTCATTGAGTTCGGCGCGCACGATCAAGGCCCGCTCTGGCAGCAGCACCACCGCCGGCGCGCCGGGCGCTACATGGGCGCCCACATGGCTGTGCACGCGCACCACGGTGCCGGCCTCGGGGGCTCGCAGCTCCTGGCGACTGAGCAGCGCGCGCAGCTGGGCCTGCTTGCGCTGGGCCACCTGCACTTCGGCCTTGGCAATCGCCTGTTCCGATTGCGCATCGCGCAGCGCCTGTGCGGCTTCTTCCACCTGCTGCCCATCGGCAGCGCCTTGCTTGGCCGCGGTCTGCCAGCGCGTCAAGGTTTGCTGCAGCACCGGCAGGCGCGCCGTCCGGGCGGCGAGCCGCGCCTGTGCCAGTTGCTCCTCCGATTCGGCCACCGCGACATCGGCCTGGGCCGCGGCATCGCCCAGACGCAGCAGGACCTGACCGGCCTGCACGCGCTGGCCTTCTTTCACCTTCAGTTGCTGGACCACGCCTTCGGCGCCGGTCGACAGCACCAGCAGGCCGCCTTCCACATCCACCTTGCCGCGCGCCAGCGCCAGCGTACGCGGCGCCTTGGGGCCGGCCTGCACCGGCTCGGCCGTGGCCTCATGGCCCGAAGGAGTACAAGCCGACAGCCAGACACAGGCCAGCATGGCGGCACCCAGGCCCCAACGCGCGGCGGCAGGCTGCGCCAGGCGCAGGGGAGAGTTCTTCACTGAAAAAGTCATGCAATCATTCCTTGGGGACTCGCGGGCTGACGCCATTCATTGCGGATCACGCCGTCTTCCATGGCCAGCACGCGATCAGCGTGCCGCACCAGGCGCGGGTCATGGCTCACGCACAGCACTGTCGTTCCGTGGACTCTGGCAGCCGCATGCAGGATGTCGATCACCCGCTGGCCGCTTTCCGCATCCAGGGCACTGGTGGGCTCGTCGGCAAACAGCAGTTGCGGCGCCTTGGCCATGGCGCGGGCGATGGCCACGCGCTGTTTTTCACCGCCCGACAGCTGTGCCGGGCGCATATGGGCGCGATGGGACATGCCCACCTCGTCCAGGGCATCCTGCGCACGGCGCAGGCTGCTCTTGGCATCCATGCCCATATAACCCAGGACCAACTGGACCTGCTCCAGCGCCGTCAGGGCCGGAAACAAATTGAAGCCCTGGAACACAAAGCCGGTATAGCGCAGGCGGAATTTCTCCAGCGCCCGCACGCTCAGCCGGCTCAGGTCTTCACCCAGGGCCAGGGCCTGGCCGCTGTCGGGCTGCTGCAGGCCCGACAGCAGGGACAGCAACGTGCTCTTGCCGCAGCCCGAGGGGCCCGAAATCAGGCTCAGCTCGCCCGGGTAGAGGCTGATGGACAGCCCTTGCAGCACCTGCACGCTGACCACGCCCGAATAGAAAGAGCGGGACAGGCGTACGGCCTCCAGACTGGGTTCCGAGCGCGGGACAGACAGCGAGGGCGTCAAGGAAGAATGCATGGTCATGGCGGTCTCTTTCTCAGCGCAACAAGGCCGCGGGATCCGCCCGCAGCAGGCTGCGCACCGCACCCAGACCGGACAACAAGGCCAGCACCACCAGCAGCAAGGCGCAAGCCAGCACGGCCGTGCTGTTCATGGCCACCGGTACGCGGTAGGCCGTGGCCACGGCCAGCAGCAGCGCACTGGCGCCGACAGCCACCACAAAGCCCAGTCCGCCAATCCAGCAGGCCTGCTCTATCACCACCCGGCTGAGCGCGCCCCGGCTCACGCCCAGGGCATTGAGCGTGGCGTATTCGCGCGCCGAACCCAGCACCACGGTCTTGAGCGACTGGCTGGTCACCACGGCCCCCACCAGACACACGATGATGGCCATGAACAGCACGCCGGCGCCCGCGCCGGTGTCCAGCATCCAGTAGCGCTGCGACTGGCGCGAAAAGGCCTGCGCGGTCCAGACTTCAAAGGGGCCGAAGCTGCTGCCGTTGTCGCGCAGGCGTTGCTGGACTTCGGCGGCCGAGGCATTCGGCGCCAGCTTGGCCAGAAAATACGTGCTGCCATGGGCTGCGTCCGGGCCCGCGATCTCCCGCGCCGTCGCCAGCGAGGCCAGTACATTCACCCCGCCCAGGCCGCGCAAGCCGTCGATGGCCGCCACCACCCGCACCGGATGGTGGTTGATCCAGGCCCGGTCGCCCGGACCGACGCCCAGCGTCGCCAGGTCGGCGCGGTCCACAATCACCGCGCCCGGCTCGCGCAGGCGCTGGCGGTGCCGGGGCTGCAGCAGATGCGAAAACATCATGGCCTGGGCATCCGTGGAGATGCCGGACAGATACACCGACAGGCCCGACTTGTTCGCCGTCTGGCGCCCACGCCAGTCGCCATCCACCCAGACATAGGGCTCGACGGCCGCTACATCCGGGTCCATGCGCAGGTGCATCTCCACATCCTCGCCCAGCATGCGTCCAAAGTTCACGCTTTGCGTGCCGGGATAGGTCACCCACAGATCGGCGGAAGAGGCCGTGACGTAGATCGCGGCCGAACTGAAGATCCCCAGCACCAGCGCCGCCTGCATGGCCAACAGCACGCCGGAGAAACCCACGGCAAAGATGGACGGTACAAAGCGCCGCCACTCATGCACCAGGGTCTTGCGCGCCAAGGCGATCATGACCGGCCTTCCTGGTCTTGCAGCGCCGGCACGGGGGCTCCGCCCAGGGCCTTGTACAAGGCCACATAGGCCAGGGCGTGCGCGGCCTGGGCCGTGATCTCCGCGGACTGGTTGACCAGCGCTTCGCGCTGCGTGGCCAAGCCGGTGTATTCGCTGGACAGACCCAGTTGCTGGCGCTTGCCATCGGCCACCGCGCGCGCCTGCAACAGGCCTTGCACCTGGGCCAGCAAGGCATGGCGTGTCTGCTGGGCCGTCAGGGCCGCCAGTGCCGACTCGACTTCGGCCACCGCCTCCACCACGGTCTTGCGGTACGCCAGCGTCGCCGCCTGCAGCGCCTCCTGGCTGGCATCTGCCTGGGCCTTGCGGCGGCCCCAGTCAAACAGCGGAATGTCGATCAGCGGCCCGAACACCGGCAGGCTGCCCGACGCGACCCGGCGGTTGCCGGTGATGTTGTAGGAATACAGCAAGGAGCCTTGCAGCACAAAGCGCGGATACAGCGCCGAACGCGCCAACCCGGCTTCGCCCCCGGCCCGTGCCACCTGGGCTTCGGCCTGCTTGATATCGGGACGGGTGCGCAGCAGATCGGCCGGCATCTGGCCAAACGGCAGGGCGGCCACCGCCGGCAGCGGCGCCGGACCGTCCACGGCCAGCCACTGCGGCGCCGGGCGGTCACGCCCCAGCAGCACCGCCAGTCCATGCGCTGCCTGGGCCTGGGCCTGCTGCAGCTCGGCCTGCTGGACCTGGGCTTGCGCCGCCTGGATGCGCAGCTGCACCGTCGCTTCGGAGCCGCCCAGGCGCTGCTGCTCGCGCACCTGGGCCAGTTGCACGGCACGCTGGTCCAGCGCAGCGAGCTGGGCCAGCAGCTGACGCTGGCGACGGGCCATCTGGATATCGAGATAGCGGTGGACCACATCGGCCACGATGGCCACGCGCACGGCCTGCAGCCGGGCCTGCGCATCCAGCTGCTCGGCGGCGCTGACCTGGCTCTGGGACTCGTTGGCGCCAAACAGCCCCAGATCCCAGCCCATGTCTATGCTGGCGTGAAAGTAGGAGTCCGTCGCCGCCACATCCTGCAAGGTGCGGATATTGCCTTTGAACTCCGGCAGGTAGGTCTTGTCGGCCGCGCCGGACAGCAGGCGCTGCTGGCGCAGACGGTGCTCGGCCTGGCCCAGGTCCAGGTTCGTGGCCATGGCCTCATCGACCAGGGCATTCAGCGCCGCATCGTTCCAGACCTGCCACCAGGCCCGCAACTGCGGGGCCGTCCCCTGGGGTGTGGCCTGGGTCCAGGCAGAGGGGGTGCGCGAGTCCAGCGCCACGGGCTCAGGCGCCGCGCACCCGACCAGCAGCCCGGCTGCAGGCAGCAGGCAGGCACAGAGGCGGAACATCGCAGTCGGAGTAGTATTCACGCAAGAACGAATTAAGACAGTCGACACCGGATCGACAGGGATTGGGCAAGAATGGGCACAAGGCGTAGCTTGTTGCCGTCCATTGCGCCACAACAAGCTTGCGCAACATTGCAGGATTTATGGAGACAATATGGAGAGCGTTGTGCGGCCAGCGGGCCCGGCGGTACCAATGAAGAAGCCCATGGCCCTCATCGTGGAAGATGAGCCCCATATCGCCAGCATCCTCACTGCCTATCTGGAACGCGATGGTCTGCGCGCACAAATCGCACAGGATGGGACGCAGGCACTGCAGCTATTTCGCCACTTGCGCCCGGATATCGTTCTGCTCGACATCAGCCTGCCCGGCATGGATGGACTGGATGTGCTGCGCGCCATCCGCGACGAGGGGCAGACCCCCGTGATCATGGTCTCGGCCATGGTCGATGATGTGGACAAGCTGCTGGCCTTGCGCCTGGGTGCGGATGACTACGTCTCCAAACCATTCAACCCGCCCGAAGTGGTGGCCAGAATTCGCGCCGTGCTGCGGCGCACGCAGGTACAGCACGGCAAAGACCAGGATGCACCCATCCGGGTCGGCCAGATCGAGATCGACCCCCAGGCACACAGCGCCATCGTCTATGACGCCGCAGGCCATCCCGTGCTGCTGTCGCTGACCCTCACCGAATTCCGGCTGCTGTCCTGCCTTGCGTCCCAGCCCCGGCGCTGCTTTTCCCGCACCCACCTGATAGACAATTGCCTGCCCGAAAGCGACGCGCTGGAGCGGGTGATCGACTCCCACCTGTCCAAGCTGCGGCGCAAGCTGCAGCTGGCCGGACAGGAGGGGCTGATAGAAACCGTGCGCGGCATCGGCTACCGTCTATGGCCAGGCAACTAGACCGCATCTGGGTCCGCTTCGGGGTGTGGATGTCATCGGCCCTGCTGGCCACCATTGCCAT